>CANJSR010000013.1 GCA_947476855.1 Acetobacteraceae bacterium | reverse complement strand
ACCGGCCGTCCGATCGCCGACGACATGGTGGGCGGGCGGGGCAATGACATCCTGGTCGGGCGGGGCGGCGAAGATGTCCTGATCGGCGGCGCGGGAGACGACGTGCTCCGCGTCGCCGACACCATGTTCCAGCGTGTCGATGGCGGCGGCGGGACCGATACGCTGGCGCTGGACGGGGCGGGCCTCACGCTCGACCTGTCCGCTATCGCTGACAGCCGGCTGCGCGGGATTGAGCGCATTGACCTGACCGGCACCGGCAACAACGCCCTGAAGATGACCGCACGCGAGGTGCTGAATCTTTCCGACAGCACCAACACCCTGCGCGTGGACGGCAATGCCGGCGATACGATCGTGCGCTCAGCGGAGGCCTGGCAGCTCGGCGCCACGATCGGCGACTACACGACATACACGTTCGGCCAGGCCAGGCTGGAGGTCGCCTCGGCGGTCACCTGGGTCCTGACGCCGGTGTATCTTGCTTATGCCCAGGACCGGCTCTCGGTCATTCACGGGTTGGACAAGAACGACACATCCGGCTGGTCGGTTGCCTCCGCCGGCGATGTGAATGGCGATGGGTTCGGGGATGTCCTGATCGGCGCACCCGGCGCCAGTGCCCAGGACAACAATAATCCCCGGGCCGGCGAAACCTATGTGGTGTTCGGCAAGTCCGGCGGCCTGGCCGCCACGCCCGATCTGGCCGCGGTCGCCGCCGGCACCGGCGGGTTCGTCATATACGGGTGGCAGGAACGCAAATCCGGGTATTCCGTCGCCTCGGCCGGCGATTTCAACGGCGACGGTCTCGACGATATCGTCATCGGAGAGAACAGTTTCCGCGATGGCAGTCCTACGGTCGTCGGCACGACCTATGTCGTCTACGGCCGCACCGGGGCCGGCCCCGCAAACGGCATCGACCTCCAACAACTCGCCTCTGGCACCAGCACGCTCGGCTTTGTCATCCGTTCGGCCAGCCCCGATGACGGCGTGGGGAAGTCGGTCGCCTCGGCCGGCGACATCAACGGCGATGGCTTCGATGACCTGATCATTGGCGCGTCCAGACACTATGGCGGTTCGGCCTACGTGGTGTTCGGGCGAACGGGGATTTCGGGTGCGAGCGTGGACCTCGCGGCGGTCTCGGCGGGGACGGGCGGGTTCGTCATCACCGGGGCGGACGCGGGGGACTATTTCGGCACTGCCGTGTCCTCGGCCGGGGATATCAACGGCGACGGGCTGGATGACCTGCTGATCGGGGCGCCCAATGCCGAAGGCGCGGCCGGGAATGGTGGCACGCCAGGCCGGAGCTTCGTCATCTATGGCCGCACTGGCGGGTTCGGCCCCAGCGTCGATCTGGGCGCTGTCCGGTCCGGCACCGGTGGTTTCGTCGTCTACGGGCGGGACGGCAACATCCAGTCCGGCACCGCGGTCGCCGCGGCCGGGGATATCAATGGCGATGGCTTCGCCGACCTGATCATCGGCGGACCGGCGGGCACCGGCCCGTCCGGCAATCGCCCCTTTTCTGGTGAGAGCTATGTCGTCTACGGGTCCGCCGAGGGCTTCGGCGCCGGGATCGACATGGCCGCGATCGCCGCCGGCGCGGGTGGCGGCGGCTTCGTCATCCATGGCCAGGATGCCGGCGACCAGTCGGGCACCGCCGTGTCCGGCGCCGGCGACCTGAACGGCGATGGATTCGATGACATCATCATCGGGGCGCCAACCGCCAACGGCGTCGGCTTCGCCGGCACCACCGACTTCAAGGAACGCTCGGGCGAAACCTATGTCGTCTTCGGCAAGGCGACCTCGTTCGGCACCAGCATCGACCTGGCGGCCATCGCGGCGGGCAGCGGCGGCTTTGTCGTCCTCGGGCGGGATCGGTTTGACAACTCCGGCCAGGCGGTGGCGGCAGGAGACATCGATGGCGACGGCTTCGACGATCTGATCCTGGGCGCGCCGGGTGCCTCCGCCGCGAACAACACGAAGGCATCGGCGGGCGAGACAACAATCCTGTACGGCCGTAGCTTCACCGACGCCGTGACCAAGGCCGGTGGCGCGGGTGTCGACACGCTGACCGGCACGATCGCGCCGGATGTGTTCGTCGGCGGCGCGGGGGCCGACCTGCTGATCGGGAACGGCGGCGTCGACGTGCTGCTGGGCGGCGCGGGCGATGACGTGATCCGCGTGTCCGACCTGACATTCCGCCGCGTCGATGGCGGCGGCGGGACGGACACGCTGGCGCTGGACGGGAAGAACATCGCGCTCGACCTGACCATGATGGCCGATAGCCGGCTGCGCGGGATCGAGCGGATCGATCTGACCGGCACCGGCGACAACACGATGTTCCTGACCCCGCTGGACGGGTTGAACCTGTCGGAGACCGGCAACGCGCTGCGCATCGACGGCAATGTGGGGGACAGCGTCATCCTGCCCGCCTCGTCCTGGACCAAAGGGGCGACGGCCGGCGGCTACACGACATTTTCCAAGGGCCAAGCGAAGCTGCAGGTGAGCACCGCGCTGACCCTGCGCGCGATCACGCCGACGATGCCAGATCTGCTGATGGCTTCCGACAGCGGCGCTTCGAACCGTGACGACATCACGCGGATCGCCACACCCACCTTCACTGGATCGGGGGAGGCCTTCGCGACGGTCACGCTCTACAACGGCGCGACCGCGATCGGCGGCGCCAAGGCGAACGGCGGTGGTGCCTGGTCGATCACCACCACGGCCTTGGCGGCCGGCACGCGGATCATCACGGCCAAGGCGGTGGGAACAACCGGGAATGTCAGCCTGCTGTCGGACGGGCTTGCGGTCACCATCGACCTGACCGCCCCGGCGGCGCCCGGCCTGCCCAACCTGGCCGATGAGTCCGATTCAGGCGCGTCGGTGACGGACAACATCACGCGGGTCACGGCGCCGACGTTTCTCGGCAAGACCGAGGCCAACGCGACGGTCACCGTGGTTGATGGAACGACGACGATCGGAGCCGGTACGGCGGCCGGCGATGGCACCTGGTCGATCAAGACCGGCGTGCTGGCCAATGGCACGCATACGATCACCACCAAGGTGACCGATGTCGCGGGCAACGTCAGTGCCGCATCCGCGGTACTGACGGTCAAGGTCGACACGCTGGCTCCCGCCGCCCCCAGCATTCCCAATCTGTCGGCGACGACGGACAGTGGGCGTTCCAACAGCGACAACCTGACCCAGGTGACGACGCCGAGCTTCAGCGGAACGGCCGAGGCCTTGGCGACTGTCACGCTTCTCGATGGCGCGACCGTCATCGGCACCGGCAAGGCCAACCTGTCAGGCGGCTGGTCGGTCACGGTGGATGCCCTGGCCGAGGGCACTCACGCGATCCGCGCGCGGGCGACGGACCAGGCGGGGAATATCGGTGGCCTGTCCGGCTCCCTGCAGGTCCGGATCGATACGACCCCGGTGGGGGCGCCTTCGATCCTGAAGGCGACGCCGACGTCGATCAGTGGCACCGCGACGGGTGCGTCGACCGTGACCTTGTTCGACGCTGGCGCCAAGATGGGTGTGGCCGTCGTAAACGGCGCGGGAGCGTGGTCGCTGCCGGTTGTGCTGGCCCCCGGCAGCCACACGGTCACGGGGACAACCGCGGACCTTGCAGGCAACGTCGGCATCCTATCCGCACCAAGCAAGATCCTGGTCGGCACGGCCGGTGCCGACACCCTGACACAGGCGGCGGACACCGGCTTCATGGTCGGCGCCGCGGCCAATGACATCTATCACGTCACCAACAGCGCCACCGTCGTGACCGAGGTCGCGGGCGGCGGGGCGGACACCGTGATCGCCAGCGTCGGCTACAGGCTGCCGGATGCCTCGGCGATCGAATTCCTGCACGCCGCGGCCGGCGCGCCTGGCCTGGTTCTGACGGGCAATGCGCTGGCGAATACGATCGTCGGTGGCGGCGGCGCTGACATCCTGGCGGGCGGGCGCGGCCTTGACGTTCTGACCGGCGGCGGCGGACCGGATGTCTTCCTGTTCCGGGAGATCGCTGACTCCAACGTCGGCGGTACCATCCGCGACCGTATCACCGACTTCTCCACCTTGGCTGGCGACCGGATCGATCTGCGCCTGATCGACGCCAATGTTGGTCAGGTCGGCGACCAGGCCTTCACCTTCATCGGAACGGCGGCGTTCTCGGGATCGGCGGGCGAACTGAGGCAATCGGCCGTGGGCGCGGACACCTGGGTCCAGGGCGACGTCACCGGCGACGGTGTCGGTGATTTCTCTTTTCTTCTCAACGGCTCTCACTCGTTGTCGGTGACACACTTCAACCTCTGACGGCGTGTGCTGTCGGTAGATCGGATGACCTGATGAACAACGGCCGTCGCTTCAAGAGGCGTTTCTTCAAGCCATCCATCCTGGGGCGCATGCTCGGCGACCTGCTGCATCGTGGCCGCCGGGATCAGTCCCAGCGCGTCGCCCGATCGCACGGGGAACGGTTCGCGTTGGAGGTGATGGAGCCGCGGGTACTGATGTCGGCGGACATTGCCTATGTTCCGACGTCCCTGGCCAATACGCTCACCCTCTCCGCCTCGGTCAGCGGGGGGGCCTATTTCATCGACATCACCGGCGGCGTGACCGCCCCGATCCATCGCCAGCTCACGGCCCCGGGCGATGTGACGATCAACATCGCGCCCCTTGGCGGATCGGTCGTGGGCGCGACGCTCGCGGACACGGTTCGCGTCAACCTCGATACGTTCTCAGTCCTGAAACCGTTTGTGACCGCCAATGGAGGCGTTCTGACGCTGGACATCGCGGGTGGGCCGGAACTGATCCAGGATGACCATGTCATCATCGACGGGCTTACCGCGAACATCGGCTACAGCCTGAGCGTTCATTCCTCGGCCGATATCACGGCGGCGGCGACGGCGGCCTTTACCGGCAACCTGATGCTGTCGTCCGACGACGCGATCATCGGCACCAGCAGGACCAACCTGAAGGCGGTGAACCTGTCGTTGCAGGCCGCCGCGACCCAATCGGGCGGCGTGGCCAACACGGGCATCCTGGCGGACGCGAACAGCCGGATCACGCTGACGGATGCCACATTGACCGCGGTCAACCTGCTCTCGGTTGATGCCCACTCGGCCGTCTCGGTCGATGCAACGGGGATCCCGATCGCGGGGGTCACCGGTTCGGTGGTGACGAGTGCCTCCGGCGCGCGGATCGCGATCGGCGGAGCCTCGGTCCTGTTCGGTCGCTCGGTGGACATCACGGCAGCGGTCGATGGGACGCTGAAGGCGAGAGCCGACCTGAATGTCGTGAAGCTGGTCGTGGTCACGGGCAAAGCCGCGCCCGAGGTCCTGATCAATGGCACTGCCAGGATCACGGCGACAACCGCCCTCAGCGTCGCCGCCAAATCCAACATCGTCATCGACGCGATGGCTCGGCCGAGCCTGACGGCGACGATCGCGAAGGCGGATGCCGCGGTGGTGACGGCGACGTTTGCCAGCGGCGCCGTGCTGTCGATCGCGGGCGGGGCCAATCTGACGGCGGGGGGCGCTGTCACGCTGGCCTCCTCCAGCATCCTGAATGCGAAGACCATAGCGGACGCCAGTGTCGCGGGCACCGCGGGGGCCTCGGTCGCGGTCTCGGCCATTTCCGGTGATACGACGGCCTCGGTGACCGGGGCGACCGTCAGCGGGGCCTCGGTGGCGCTGACCGCGGCTTCGCATCGCACGATCACGACGACGGCGAAATCGACGCCAGGCGGCGCCGCCGACAACGCGATCGAGACCGCGTCGCAGGCGGCACTGGGCAAGCAGAAGGCCGCGACATCGCAGGGCCAGGTCCGGGTCGCCGGCGCCGTCGCGGTCGGCACCGATACCGGCGCCACGACGGCCTTCCTGAATGCCGCCACGATCCTGGCTGGGACGGGCGCGGTGACAGTCTCGGCGTCCCCCGTGGATATCCTGACGGTGACGGCCGATGGTTCGGCCACGAAGCAAGGCGCCGTCGGAGTGGGCGTCGCGGTCGCGATCGCGGTCGCCGACCGATCCGACCAGGCCTATGTCGCCGGCGCGACCCGGGTGACGGCCGGCAGCCTGGGGGTGCGGGTGCTCGCGCCCCAGGTCAGCCTGTTCAGCGCACTGGCCACGGCGGGCGTCGGTGATTCGAGCAAGGTCGGCGTGGCCGGCGCGCTGGCTGTTACCGTCGCCACGCTAAATCACGAGGCCTACCTGGGCGTCGGCGCGACGCTGACCCTGACGGGCGCGCCCACCGTCACGTTTGAGAGCCGAGCCAATGTCGCGACCACCGCCAAGGCCCTTGCGGCCGATGGCGGCACCGCCGGGAGTGTCGGTATCGGCGCATCCATTGCTGTGAACAGCAGCGAGGATCGGATTGTCGCCACGCTCCGCGGCAATGCCGTTCTGACCGGCGCGGGCGATCTGTCGGTGTTGACTGACGCGGCCCATGCCATGACGACCGAAGCGGTGGGCGGCGGCAAGGGCGGCGTCGCGATTACGCCGGTCGTTGCAATTTCGACCGCGACGCATGATGCCCAGGCCACGCTCGGCGGCGGGGCCTTGCTGACGATCGGCCGGAACTTCATGGCATCCGCCGAACTGCGGAATGACGTGAGCACGACCGCGACCGGCGACACGAAGTCGGGCCGGACCGGGGTGGGCCTGTCGCTCGCGCTGGCCGTGGTGAACGATACGGTGCTCGCGACGACCGCGCGGGACCTGACCGCGACGGCGGGCGGCGTGGCGTTCCTGTCCCGGGTGGTTTCGTCCGGCAGGACATCCTCCAAGGCCAGCGCTGTGGGCGGGGAAGGGGACAACGGCTCGGGGAGGCACGAAGGTGCCACCGACCAGTCGGTGGACAACAAGGCGGGAGCGGAGCAGGCTTTCGGCGACCGGATCGCGGCGGATCAGGTCAAGGTGGCACGGGCGGACGACACCGCGACGGTCAAGGGATCGCAGGGCAAGGCCATCCCCTCCGCCCAGACGTCCGAGGGCCGGGTCAGCGTCGCCGGCGCGGTCGCGGTCAACCTGGCCTATGCCACGGCGACCGCCTTCATCGACAACGGACGGACGGTCATCGCCTCCGGGCTGCTGACGCTGGGTTCCGCCAGCAATGTCGACGGGTCCTCCAGCGCCGAGGGATCGGCCGTCGT
The DNA here is from genome assembly GCA_947476855.1 of Acetobacteraceae bacterium. Next base: position 17,904 of record CANJSR010000013.1, on the reverse strand, counting down.
GGGGGTGATCGGGTTCGATCCGGCGACGAAGGTCAATCTGACGGCGGAAACCGTCGATCTGGGCGCCTCCACCGGGCTCAAGACCGGGGACAAGGTGGGCTATGCCCATCCGACCGGAGGTACGGATATCGGCGGCCTGACGGACGGGTCCGAATACCATGTGTACGATACGGGCGCCGGCCGGTTCCAACTTTACGACACGAAGGCGAATGCCGAGGCCCATGGCACCGCCGGCCGGGTCAATCTCACCAGCCGGGGCACGGGCACGTCGCATCGGTTCACGGGCGTGGGCGAAGGCGGGGCGACCGTCGGCGCGGCCATCGCGATCAACCGTGTCGAGGACACCAACCGCGCGTTCGTCGGCAATGCCACGCTGAAGGTCGGCGGGTTGGTCATCGAGGCAATCCGGGTCACGACGGCGGGGGACAAGACCAGCAAGTACAGCGCGGAATCGACCTCGGGCGCGGGCGGCGGCAATCACGGCGTCGCCGGGTCCCTGGCGTTCAACATCGTGTTCACCGATACGACCGCCGAACTCGGACGCGCGACCTCGGCACCATCGGTTACGGTTTCGCCGGGGGGCGATGTCGTGTTGCGGGCGGTCGGCGATGCGTCCCATACCGTCAAGGCGCTGCCATCCGATGGCGGCGGTGTCGGTGCGAAAACGGGCGTCGGCGTGTCGATCGGCGTCAACTACGCGGAGACCTTCACCCGTGCGGCGGTGGGCGACAACATCGTGCTGACAGGTGCGCAGGGCCTTTCGCTGGACGCCGACGCCACCCTGGCCATGGAAACCACGGCTCAGGGCGGTGCCAAAAGCCAGGGCAAGGCCTTCACCCCGGTCGTCGCGGTCACCGTTGCGAACAATGAAACCCATGCCACGGTGGGTAGGGGCGCGCTGCTAACCCTGACCGGGGACTTCAAGGCCAGTGCCGCGCTGACGGACACCGTCCGGACCACCGCGGAGGGCGATACGGAGTCTGGCAATACCGGCATCGGCCTGTCGATCGCCGTGGCGGTCGTGGCCGACGACTCCCTGGCAACCACCGGCCGCGACCTGTCCGCTGGCGGCACGGTGGGTTTCTCGACCTCTACCCTGTCCGGCAGCGAGACGACCGCGAAGGCGAGCGTCAAGGGCGCCGAGGCGGATGACGGCGGGAACGATAACCCCGCGCTCACCTTCGACCCGACCACCAAGGCCAACCTGACGGCGGAAACGATCGCCCTCGGTGCCGACAGCGGGCTGGTTTCGGACGATGAGGTGACCTATGCGGCCGGTGCGGGTGGTTCGGCCATGGGCGGGCTCGCGGACGAGTCGACGTACTTTGTCCACGATACCGGCCTGGGTCGGTTCCAGCTCTATGACACGAAGACCAATGCGCTGGCGCACGGTGCGGCGGGCCGGGTCAACCTGACATCGCTGGGCACGGGGACGGCGCACAGCCTGACCAAGGCCGCCAGCCAGGATGTGAACAAGGAAGCGCAAAGCCAGGTCGCGCTGGCCGATACGGTCAGCAAGGCCGGCAAGGCCGACGCCAAGGGCAGCGAAGGCCAGGCGCCCGACGACGAGGCCCAGACCGCCGATGGCGCGATCAGCGTCGCCGGCGCCGTGGCGGTGAATGTCGTCAATGCCACGGCCGTTTCCACGATCCCCGACCTGCGCCGCGTCACGGCCGGAGGGGCGCTTTCGGTCCTGTCGGCGACACAGGTTGATGGCCATGCCATCGCCTCGGGCGCCGCCACCGTTGCGGATGAAGGCAAGGGGATCGGCGCCGGGGTGGCGGTCAATGTCGCCAACAACACGAACCTAGCCTCGGTCGGTGCCAACACCACGATCTCCTCGGCCGGGCTGACGGTCCAGGCGGGGAGGGCGGATCGGGAGGTCGAGATCGCTTCCTCGACCATCCAGGTTGTCGATGTTGCAAAGGACACGATCTTCGTCGGCATGGGGGCGGGCCTGCATACCGGCGACAAGGTCACCTATGGCGGGATCGGGATCACCGCGATCGGCGGGCTGGCGCTGGAGGCCAACTACTACGTCCATGCGCTCGATGGCGGCCGGATCAAGCTGTACGACACCGCGCAGCATGCGACCGATGGAGAGGCGGCCGGCCTGAAGGACCTGACCTCCGCCGGAATCGCCGGCCAGAGGCACCTTCTGCTGCACGACGTGCTCGCCTTCCTGGGGGAGGGGGAGGTCGTGGTCACGACCGGCACGATCCGCCTGCTCGACCTGGGGGAAGATATCGGCCTGCACACCGGAGACGCCGTCGCCTATGACAGCGGCGGCGGCGCGGTCATGGGCGGCCTGACCCATGGCGGGGACTACTACCTGATCGAGATCGGCGACGGACAGTACCAGGCCGCCGCGAGCCGGCAGGACGCGCGCGACGGCAAGGCGATCACCCTGGGTGGCGCCGGTGGCGCCGACCAGGGCTTCATCGACCGGAGCAGCAATGCCCGGTCCGAGGCGACCTCCGGCGCCAGCGGCGGCAAGACCGGCGTTGCCGGGTCGGCGGCGGTCAACATCGCGAAGAACGACAGCCAGGCGCTGATCAAGGGACCCAGTGTCCTTCCGCCGGCCGGGACCGTCGCGATCACCATCATTGGGACCGGGGCTGCCTCGGTCTCGGCCACGAACACGACCGAGGCGGTGTCCATCGCCATGCCGTCCGACGGCGGCGGTGGTGGCAAGGAGGTGGGCGTCGGTGCCTCGGTCGCGGTCAATGTCGTGACTGATACGACCGCGGCGCGGATTGCCGACAACGTGACCTGGTCGGGGACCAGCGGCGCTTTCACGGTGGAAGCGACCTCGGCGGCCGCGAGCCTGACACAGGCCGAGAACGGCGCGTCCTCTGAGGACACCGCGGTCGGCATCGGCGCGGCTGTCGCGGTCATGCGCGATACCACCGCGGCCTATCTCGGCACGGGCACCGGCCTGAACGCCGCCGGGGCGATCCGGCTGGCCGCGTCGCATACGGCCGACCACGTGACCGCCACGAGCGCGGAAGCCGCCGGCGAGAAGGTCGGGGTCGGCGCCTCGGTCTCGGTCGCCGTCATCAACGACACGACCAGCGCGGAACTGGCGCGCGACGTCACCTCGACCGCTGGCCCCGTCGCGCTGACATCGAGCTCCACCGTCGCCAGCACAGTGACCGCGGTGGCCTCCGCCGCCGGCACGAACGACCCCGACCCGTTCCAGATCAGCAAGGCCAACCCCGGGAAGTCCGGGGCGGATGGCCAGGCCGACCGGCAGATCAACGACAACGCGAACACCAAGGGGGCCGGCGCCGAGCTTGTCTCGGCCAGCAATGAGAAAGGCGCCGCCGATCTGAAAAGCGGCACCCAGGGCGGCAAGAAGTCGGGCGATATCGGCGTGGCGGCCTCGGTCGCGGTCAATGTGCTGAATGCCGGGAACACGGCCTCGGTCACCCGTGGCGCCGATGTGCAGGCGAAGAACGGCACCCTGGCCGTGACCGCCACGGCCGCGTTCGATGCGACGACCAAGGCGACGGGCAGCGCGATCGGGCTGGTCGACAACGGCGGCACGCGCATCGGGATCGGCGTCGCGGTCGGCGTGGTCACCGCCGCCAGCCGGGCCTTCGCCGGGGCGGGTTCGGTGCTGACCGGCAAGGGCATCACGATCAGCGCCATCACGCCCACGGGGGCCACGAACGACGTCGTGGTCTGGGCGGCCGAGGCGGCGGGCGGCAGCGGCAAGACCGGCGTCGCCGGTTCGGTCGCCATCAACGTCGTCCGGAGTTTCGACACCGAGGCCTCGGCGCGGGCCGGGTCGACGCTGAATTCCAGCGCCGGCATCACGATCCTGGCCGCCAACGCGCTCAGCCCGCAGACCGTCGCCGCCGGCGTCGGGTTTGCCAAGGGCAACGCGGCCGGGGTGGCCGTGGCGGTGTCGGTCATCAACGCCGCCACATTGGCCTCGATCGCCGGGAATGCGGATGCCGCCGGGGCGATCACGGTCGAGGCCCGCCTGTCGCTTGCGCCCGAGACTGTCGACCTGCCGATCGTGCCGGACAGTCTGAAGCCGAAGGCGACCTCGATCGCGGCGGCGGGGGCAGCTGGCACGGGCAGTTTCGCCGGCGCCGGGTCCTTCATCGTCGGCGTCTACAACCTGTATGCCGATGCGACGATCGGCGATGACGCGCGGATCAACCAGGCCAAGACGCAGCCGGTCTCCAGCGCCCAGACGCTGACCGTGCGGGCCGTCAACGGCACGACCATCACCGGGATCGCCGGCGCGCTGAGCGTCACCACCGGCGCGGTCGGCATCGGCGCCAGCCTGGACCTCGTGATCCTGGACAAGCGTACCCGCGCCTCGATCGGCCGCGGCGTGATCGCCGGCGCAGGCGGACAGGCGACGATCGCGGCCGCGTCCACCGAGACGATGGTGTCGGTCGCCGCGACGATCGGGGTCGGGAAATCAGCCGGCGTCGCGCTGACCGCCGGGATCGCGATCGTGACGACGAATACCAGGGCGTACGTGGACGCCGGGACCTCGCTGTTGGCGAGCGGCGGGGTCTCGCTCTCGGCGACCAGCGCGTTCAAGACCACGATGATCGCCGGATCGGTGGGCGCGGCCGGAACCGCCGGGCTGGGCGCCGCCAACGCGACATTGGACCACACCGGGACGACCTTGGCCTTCATCGGCGCCGACGCCACGGTCAAGGCGGGCACCGCCGCCGGCCTGTCCATCAGCGCCATTGCGGGGGAGGACATTCTCTCGATCGTTGCCGGCGTTGCGGTGGGCGGCACCGCCGGGGTCGCCGGATCGGCCGCGGTGAACATCCTGAACGAGACGACCTCGGCCTATATCGGCCCAAGGGCACGGATCACCGTGACCACGGGCAACCTGATTATCACCGCGCGGGACACGACCGAGGTCATTTCCGTCGCCGGCTCCCTCGCCGCGGGGGGCAGTGCCGGGGTCGGTGTGGGCGTCGATGTCGGAACCTACAAGAAGGCCACGAGCGCCTATATCGACTCAGGCGTGAACGCCCTGGTCGACGGAGATATCGTGGTCTCGGCCGAAGCGGCCGAGAACCTGACCTCGGTCGCCGCGGGCATCGCCGTGGCCGGCAGCGTGGCCGTCGGCGTCAATGCGGGCGTCCATGTCTTCGATCTTCGCACCCGCGCCTTCATCGGTGACGACCCCGACGACGCGGTGGCCTCCTCGGGCGCCGGGGACGTGCACGCGGGCGGCAGTGTCATCATCGCGGCCGATGGCAAGACGGACATCGATGAGATCGTGGGTGTGCTGGCCGCCGGCACGGTCGGGGTCGCGGCCGGGGCCGGCGTCACGGTCTCCTCCAAGCAGACCCAGGCCTTCATCGGTAAGGGCGCGCGCGTGGCCGCCGACGGCAAAATGGCCGGCAGGCGCGTCAACACGGGCCGGATCGATGTCGGCACGGACACTACCGCGCCCACCCTGTCGCCGAACGGCATCACGTTCAACCCGAGCGCGGTCGACGTCACCGCGAACACGATCAACCTCGGCACGAACAGCGGCCTGCGGACCGGCGATCGGATCGACTACACGAAGGGGGAGGGCGGCACCGTCATCGGCGGCCTGAAGGATCGCACCAGCTACTATGTCCGTGACATCGGCAACGGCCGGTTCCGCCTGTTCACCAGCGCCGCCAAGGCCAACGCCAATACCAGCGCGATCGACCTGACCTCGGCCGGCACGGGCGACAATCAGACCATCCACGCCGGCCATGGCATCGAGACGAGCGGCGATCGGACCGCCTTCAAGGCGCAGGGCAAGGTCGGCACGCCGAAACTCGCCAGCATGAACCTGAAGGGCGACGACAAGGCGCAGCAGGTGAACAATCCGTCCCTGAGCGGCGTGCGGACGACGGCGCTTGGGGTGGCGGACGGTTTCCAGGGAGTCGCCGTCTCGGCCACCAACCGGGATGAAATCCGCAGCTTCACGGTCACCTTCGGCGCCGGCAGCGTCGGGATCGCGGTGTCGGCCGGCATCGCCTCCATCCAGGCCGACGCCCGCGCCTCGATCGGCGATGGCGCGCAGGTGAACGCCTCATTGGCCGGCGCCAACGGCAACCAGTCCGTGCTGGTCGGCGCCGGCAATGACTTCCACCATCTGTCCGTGGGCGTTGGCGTCGGGGTCGGCCAGGTCGGCATCGCGCCCACCGTCGGCGTCAACGTCATCACGAACACGACCGCCGCCCAGATCGGCGCCGGCGCGACGGTTCGGGCGATGAACGACATCACCGTGGCGGCCACGGGGAAGGAAGACATCGTCATGGTCGGCATGGGCGTCGCCGCGGGCGGTGTCGGTGTCGGCGCCGTGGTCGATGTGCTCAGCATCGCCACCCGCACGACCGCGAGCATCGGGGCCGGCGCGACCGTTCATGCCGGCGGCGACGTGTTCGTCTCGGCGACCGATGATACCCATGTGCTGGAACTGTCCGGCGCTTTGGCTGGCGGCTTCGTCGGCATCGGCGGCGCGGTCGGCGTGATGCTGCTGGACAAGACCACGGCCGCGACAATCGGCACGGGCGCCAAGGTCGATGGCCACGGCGCGGGCACGGGCGTTGGCGGCGTGCTGTCCGGCATCATCCTGGACGGGGATCGGTTCGGCTTCGGAACCGGCCACGGCGTCATCGTCCAGGCCCAGTCCAGCGAGACGATCATCCATATCGTCGCCGCGGGCGGGGTCGGCTTCGTCGGCGTCTCGGGCGCCGTCGGCGTCACCCTGATCAATTCCAATACTACGGCGGCGATCGGCGCGCTCGCGCAGGTCAACCGCGCCGACCAGGCCTTCGCCAACACCCAGCAGGGCGTGCATGTCAGCGCGTCGAACGATGTCGAGATCGACACGTTCATCATCGGCGTCGCCGGGGGCTTCGTCGGCGTCACCGGCGCGGTGAACATCGGCACGCTCAACAACAACACGCTGGCCGAGGTGCAGGCCGGCGCCGGCGTGACCGCCCTCGGCGCCATCAAGGTCAACGCGCTCGGCCTCAAGGACCTGGCCGGCTACACGGTCAGCGGCGCGGGCGGTGTCGTGGCCGCGGGCGCGTCGGTGGACGTCTGGTCGATCGGGACGAAACTGAACAAGTCCTATGCCGACAACAGCGGCAATTCGAAGGACAGCGTTGCCAACGGCAATGGCGACCCCGACAGGGACGCGGCGGAGCAGGTGCAGAAGGGATCGGCCCTGATCACCGGCGCCAAGGGACTCGGCAGCCTCAAAGGTGATGGCGCGAACAACAAGACCAGCGCCAACCGTGTTGCGGGTGTGACGGCCTCGGCCGGGACCAGCATCAACGCCCGCACTCCTGGGTCGGCAACGATCGTCGGGTTGCAGGGCAGGGTGCCGGCGGCACCGGGCACCACGGCGATCATCCGCGCCGGAGCCGACATCGTGGCCGGCGGCAGCATCGGCGTGACGGGCTGGGCCAACACGCGCGTGGCCGAGCGCCTGGGCGGCGTCGCGGTCGGCGGGTTGGGCCTTGGTGCGTCGGTCGCGATCTTCTCGATCGCCGACAACGTCACGGCATCGAATGACGGCACCAGTTCGGCCGGAGGCGTGATCACTGTCGATGCCTTCCAGTTCTCGACCGTCGATATCACCTCGCTGGGGATGCAGGCGGGGTTTGTTGGCCTGGGCGCGGCCGTCGTCGTCATCGATGACAGCAGCGTGACGACGGCGAGCCTGGGCAACGTTACGCGCGCGTCCTTTGTCGATGTCACGGCGCTGTCGGACCGCCGAATCACGGAAGTCACAGGCCAGATCAGTGTCGGCGCGGTGGGGGCGGGCGCGACCTTTACGCGGCTGAACGTCGGCGGTGGTGTGTCCGCGGGCATCAACGCGGGCGCGGTCATCGGCGGCGCCGACCCTGTCAGACTGCTGAACGTGCAGGCTACCGCACGCGTGGCGGCGAGTGTTACGACCGTCGCGGTCTCCGCCGGCATTGGCGCGTTCAACGCGAACTTCGCGGACCTGAACATCGCGCCGACGGTCAGCGCGACGATCGGGGCCAAGGCGAATGTCTCGGCGAGCCAGGGGGTCAGCCTGATCGCGGATACGGTCTTTGAGAACAAGGCCCTGACCAAGGGGGTGGCGGCCGGCGGCCTCGCGGTCGGCGTGTCGCTGACCGAGATCACCGTGGCCCCGGTGCTGCGGGCCGAGGTCGGGGCTCAGGCGATGGTCCGGACCAATACTCTGACCGTCACCGCCGGCGGCCCGGGCCGAACCGCCGGGGATGCCGGCTATGACGCGCTGGCGCAGGCCACCGGGTCGGCCGGCGCGCTGGTCGGCATCACCAGCACCAACAGTCGGGTTGTCAACAATGCTCAGCTGGATGCTTTGATCGGGGATGGGGCGACGATCACGGTTGCCCGGAGCGTCACCGTCAGTGCCCTCAACAACATGCGCCAGAAGGCCGACGCCGACAGCAAGGCGGGTGGGTTGGTGGCTGCCGGCGCCGCGAAGTCCGAAGTCGTTTCCACGGGCACCAGCCAGGCCAGGATTGGCGCCGGGGTCATGCTGACGGCGCAAGCCCTGACGGTCGAGGCGCTCGGCATCGAGGACAATTTCGCGCGCACCAATGCCGGTTCGGGCGGCGCCATCGCCGGGGCCTCTGCCACCGCGCGCACGACCAACACCAGCACGACGCTGGCCAGCATCGGCAAGGGTTCCATCGTCACCCTGTATGGCGATCCCGGCGCGCTGTCCGTCGTCGCCGATCACACCGCCCTGTTCAACGCGCAGGTCACCTCCCTGGCCGGCGGCGTGCTGGCCGGCGCGGGCGGCGAGGTCACCAACCTGGTGGCCGCCAACGTCACGGCCGCGATCGGCGACAACGCGATTATCACCGCCCGCTCGATCGAAATGCTGTCGGTCAACCGTGTCGAGAAGCCGGTGCTGGCCGGCGGCGTGACGGAGAACCTCAAGGGGACCACGGGCGGCCTGGCCAGCGCGGCGGGCGCGACCGACACCACGACGATCCATGTCACGACCAAAATTCGGGTCGGCAATGGCGCGCAGATGACCATCCTGGGCAACAACGCGAGCGAGCACAGCTTCTCCCTCTCGGCGCGCAACGAATACAATGTCCGTGATAAGATCGCGTTCGTGACCGGCGGCGCGGTGTCGGGTGCCATGGCATTTGCCGGCATCTCGGTTCCGACCGCGGTCGCGGCGGTGGAGATCGGCGCCAGCGCGGTCCTGACCACCACGGACGCGATCGATATCTCCGCGCGTGGCAATGGGGAACTGAGCCAGGACGTCTTCGCGGAAACCTATGGCGGCGGGAACGGCGACGGTCGGTTCGGCGTCGGTCGATATCCGTCCCGACAACCGGGTGTTCATCGGCGCGAACGCGAAGATCACCGCGCTGGGCGATATCAACCTGTCCGCCGGCAGCGAAACGAACTTCACGGAGGACGCGTATCACCTGCGCTCCCGCTTCGACGGATTTGCCGGCAGCCTGATCCCGCTGTCCGATGTCGGTGCCAGCGCGTCGCTGGTGCAGGCCAACGCGATCACGATCGCATCCGGAGCGCATCTGCTGACGGCTCGCGCCGCCAACCTGTTCACCGGTCGGTTCGGCACCAACGACCTGGACGCGAAAGCCAAGGTCACAAGCTGGATCAGTGAGGCGACGTCGGCCGTCAACCAGGCCGGGGGTGGCGGGTCTTTGCAGGACTTCGCCAATTCGACGATCATTTCGACCGCGCGTGGCGTGATCCAGATGGACGGCAAGGTCGAGACCGGGCTGAACCGGAACCTGTCGCTGACGCTGAAGGACTGGAACGGCGCGACGGGGCAGATCACCGACTTCACCGCGACCAAGGGCATCACCTTCACGACATCCCTGCAAAAGCCCAACAGCGCCCTGTCGCAGGACCTGATCACCGCGCAGAAGAATCTGGCGCTTTACTCCTATGACGCGCAGGCAAAGGCGGGGTACCAGGCGCAGATTGACGGCATCATGGCCGCGCTGCGCGCCCAGGGGCTGGTGACGGAAGGAAAGGCCTTCGACAGCCAGGGCCGGCCGGTCGTGCAGATCGCCAGTGAGCAATACGTCATGACCGTAACGATCAACCCGATCCTCGCGGACTCCGGGGCCATCCGGGTGCGCGGCGATGTGATGCAGGGCAGCGGAACCTGGATAGCGCCGAATGATGTTGCCGTCACGATCGTGAATGACACTCCCGCGTCGTTGCGGATCAAGGGCATCGCCATACCTTCCACGCTGGGCGGACTTTATTTCAATGGTGACGAAGTCTCCACCAACGCGGCCATCACGGCGCGGAACGACAAGAACACCGGCGACGAGAACGCCAAGAACGCCTTCAACGGATGGAATCTTCCGTCGTTCGTTCCGGGAAGGGCCAGTTTCGATCTGTCCAATGTGAAGTTCGGGGCGACGGCGCCGAGCATCACGATCCTGAACCGGGCTGATGTTGCCTTCATCAACGGGAACCCGGCGGAGTACGTAAACGGCAAGCCCACCGCCTATCCCGGGGCGGCCATCACCGTGGTCTCGAAGGCCGAAGGCGGGTTGGGGATCCAGAACCTGCTGGGCAGCGTGACGCTACAGAACAAGGTTGCCGGCCATAACCCCAACAGCAAGGGCCCGATCTACGAACTCGCGCCGATCCAGGCGAAGACGAAGAACATCGTCGCGGGTGGGGAGTTGTTCATCAATCTGCCCGACAGCAACTACGAATCCGGCGGCAGCCCGATGGCGCAATGGGACTCCGCTACCACGGGAAGCTACAACCCGAACAATCCGGCCCAGGTCGCGCCGGGCGTGAAGGATGCCAGCAAGACCCCAGGCGCCATCGCCGCGATCCTGGCTCGGCAGCCAACGGCGGAGCAGGTCACCTACGCCGACCGGATCACGATCGACGCCGACATTATCAACATCAACGGCAAGATCCAGAGCGGGCGTGACACGTTCACGCTGATCATGGGGGTCGACGTCAATGCCGAGATCAGCCGGATCACCGCCGGCCGGCAAACCGGCATGGTACGGCTGACGAGTACGGGTTCCGATGATTTCGCCGTGTATTTCGATACAGCGACACGACGGATCGAGGTACAGGAACTGGTCGCGAGCGGCGGCTACATCTCGATGTCGGGCAACATCGTCAACACGGGCAATGGCCGGATCGACGTGTTCGGCGGCTACGCGAACATATCGATCACCAACGATACATCGTACGAGATGGTCCTGCACCGGTTGGACGTGTCGGAGCGTGGCACAGGCACGCTGATCATCCATGACAAGTCGCGTGATTCCTTCGGCCAGCCCTATGTGACGACACTCCAGCAGGGCGCCAACGGTTTGTCCGTGACCACCAGCACGGGCCTTGGTCCGAACGATGTGTGGAATGATGCCCCGGCCGATCTTTTGTATTCACCTGTCAACAACTGGCGGTATGGCTGGACAGTTGGGCTATCCAAACTCATTCACAACGAAAAAACCGTGGTCGAGACGAACTGGGTCGGCATCGATACCGGCGGTGGGACGATCGTGTTTGATCCCACGACCGAGGTGAGTGGACCGCCGACCCTGGAAGGCGCCGGCCCCTATTACTACCGGGACAGCAGCCCGAACGACTACAACTTCCGCCTTGTGACAGAGCCCTTGAGCAACAAGGTCGGTGTCACGACGGCGCCGCCGGAGACAACCTGGTACGGAACCGAGACGATCCGCGTCACCTACACCAAGGATACCGGCATCCGCGAAATGTACAGCCACGACATTTCGGCCCATCGCGCCATCGGCATCCACTTCTTCGGCCATGACGAAGCGACGGTGAACATCACCTCCAGCCGTCGCAGCATCATCGTCGATGGTGCGATCATCAATCCGTCCGGCACGACTACGCTCGACTCGATCTCGCAAATTCTCATGGGTTCGGATCAGGGGAGTGTCGGTGGCAACCGAGTCGCCCTGATCGCGGGCACTGGGATCGGGACGGCAAGCCGTCCCATCCTGGTCGATGTCGGCTCCGGACCCTACGCGGGCCTGACCGCCCTGGCATACAACGACGGCGTCTATATCGAGGAGAAGTCAGGGAACCTGCCGGTCGCGGCCATCACGGCGGCGAATGCCGCGGATGTCGTCCTGACGGCGCCTGGATCAATCTCCGTCGCGCGGACGGATGCGACGACCTGGTCTCTCGGCCGTGTCGCCGGCGGTTCGATCACCCTGACCGCACTTGAAGGCGGCATCGGCAATGGCACGGATAGGGCGCTCGGGGTCAACCGGTCAACGCTTGCCAACACCGTGTCGAACCAAAACCGGGTGCTGAACGCCAGCGCGACATCCGACATCTTCCTGACCACCGGAACCGGCGACCTGCGCATCGGATCGGTTGTGACGCAGGGCAATATCTGGATAAACGTCATAGATGGTAGCCTGATAGACGCCAATACAGAGGAGGTGCGCGATGAGCGCACTATCGAGGAACTGAAAGGCGGCGTCTGGACCGCGCTGCAACTCACCGCCGAGACGGGGTATGCCCAGAAGGTCGCGGACTCAATCGAGTCCTACAACGCGGCGAAGACCCAGGACTATCAGACATACTGGCGCTTCCGCATGTCGCAGCCAAATGGAGGCACGACCTTCGATGCGACGTTCCGGGTCGCGCTGACCGCGGCCGAGACGGCGTATTATAGGGGCGAACTGGGCTATGATTCGGTGGTGCTGGAAACCGAGGTCACGAACCGCACAACTACCTACCGCGCCCTGAACCTGGTCTTCGGTGCAAGTGGTACCTACAAACGTATCAACCAGCCGAGCTTCGTGCCGGATACCTATAGCGCGAATTTTGCGTATCGGGCGACAACGGCAGAGATCAACACGTTGACTGCCTCGATCAAGCAATGGACCGAGGAGGAGTTGCTTTACGGCATCAGCGCCGGGTTGATGAAGGATGTCACCAGCACGGTGGTCAACATCGAGAACCCGAACATCGTCGGGGCCAATATCACGATCCTGACCAGCGATGCCGTCGGGATGGATGGCGGCACGACCCTGATCGACCGGACGCGGCCGGATGTCGCGCTCACGCTGGAACAACGTGTCGCCCTGGCGGCGGCGGAACGGCTCGATGTGCAGTTCCTGGGTGGTGCGCTGGTGACCACGACAGTGAACTTCAATGCCGAGGCGCGCACTGTCACCCGCACAGACGGCGGTAACTGGTTCACCAGCGGGTTCCGGGTCGGAATGTACGTAACCATTGACGGGGTCGGACAGGAAAAGACAGAAAACGCACCGATCCGGACGACGGTGTTCCAGCGGATCGAGGCGCTTTCCGCCAGCGTGCTGACGATCGCCACGGGCAGCCCGATGGTGACCGAGAGCGCGCGCCCGATCACTATTGCCCCGGTCGTGATCGATCCGAATTTCCAGGCGCTCGCCCCCGCGCAGACCGCGACGGCTTACTTCACCGAGGGCACGCAGACCAGCGCCGCGACGATCACGCGCACGGACGGCGGCAATTGGATCACCGATGGTTTCGCGGCTAACCAGTTGTTGAGGGTCTCAGGCTCCGCTGGCAACAGCACGACCGGCGGCCTGGCGTATCGGATCGCGTCGGTCAATGGGACGGTCGTTACGCTGGCATCGAGTGCCCGTGTCACCACGGACGTCGCTACCCTATTGACGCTGACACGCGGCATCCTGCCCACGATCACCGCGATCCGCATCAACCATCTGGACGACATCAACGTCACCGCCGCCGGCAGCATCAACATCACCGCCGGTAAGTACGTTCTGCTCGGTTCCACGACCGACATCCATATAGATCAGGTGGCCACGGGCAATGAAGTCGTCCGCGAGCCTGTGCGGATCAAGGGGAGCCTTTCGATCCTGGATGCCGCGACGCCCGGATTGGTCAATATCCGCGCCTCCGACGTCATTCTGGAGGCGGCGCAAGGAGGTATCGGCACCCGACAGGATCCGATTGAGATCAATTTTCGTTCGAATGGAGGTTTCACCGCGCGGGCGCGTGACGGCATTTATGTCGATGCCGTGGCCAGCAGCCTGCGCCTCGAATCCGTCTATTCCGAGACGGGAGATGTGTATCTGTCGGCTGGTTTCTCCATCCTTGAACGGTTCAACAACGATTTGACCAAGATCAAGGCGGACCGGATCGAGCTGGTTGCCAGGGACGGCACCATCGGGACCGCGGGGCCGAGCGGACGGGTGGATGTGGAGGCTGGGGGGATCGTAGACGCGGCGGCATCGCAGGGCGTTTGGCTATGGCAGCAGAAGGGCGACCTTACGCTTGGCCTGGTGCAGGCCACGTTCGGGGATGTTGTGCTGCGAGCCAAGGGTTCGATCCTTGATGATGTGCCCGATGAGAGTGACTGGACCAATGGTCGCTCCGGCCCCAAGGTTGATGTGCGGGGCAACAGCATTTCCCTTTCGACACTGGCCGGAGGCATCGGGTCGGCGATCAGCACGCTCGACGTCGACACGCAGTACGCGGCGGCCGGAGCGTTGAACGCTTCAAGTGCGGGACTGGACATCTACATCAATGAGGTATCCTACACGCTCCAGCTTGACACGATCACGACCGGGACTGCGGGTACCGCGTTCATTTCGGCCCTGACCGGGCCGATACAGCGATGGCCGACCACGACCGGGACGAACATCGTGGCACGCAACGCCGTGCTTTTGGCGATGGGGGACATTGGAGCCTCTGGTTCATGGATCACGACGAAGCTCCAGGCGATCGAGGCGCGCGCGAACCCAGGCTCCATCTGGGTGGACAACATGGGTGCGCTGTCGATCGGTGGTGACATGACGACAAACGTGGACGCTATCATTGCCCGCGGTGCGGCCTGGATAGCCGCTTCCGGACCCATCACGGTCCGGAAGAATATGGTTGCAGGTGCTACGATTGCGGTGATCGTGCCGGATGATGCACGCGACGGGAACAACGCAGCCAGCGGTGACGTGCCCGACAACATCGTCGTGAATGGCGCGGGCCTGTCGGATGAACCGCTGACCATGAAGGCCGGCAATGGCATCAGGTTGTCGGCGGCAGACAACGTAACGATCCAGTCCGGGGCAGTGCTGCAAGCGGGGATCCGGATCAGGTTGGAAGGTGACTACCAGGGCAACCTCGCAGGGACATACGCGAGCCCGGGCACGCCGAACATCGACCCCGGCGTGGGTGGGAAGATTACGGTCTCTGGCGAGCTCGTGGCACCATCCATCGTGATCGACGGGCAGTCAGATCAGGATGTCGTGACGATCACCAATACGGGTGTCCTTCTGGCGATGTACTCCTGGACGCCTGCCACCTGGAGTGCCGACGTGTTTGGCACGCAGCGTATTCCGTTCAAGCGCCCTGCCGGCTCAAACGAGTCAGATGTTGTCATCAACGTAAGAGGGGCTGCGGACGTCGTCTCGATTGCTGGCAACGTCCGGTCCCGCAACCTGGAGATACTGAGGGAGGAGACCTTCCTGGTATCGGCGTCGGCGAACATCCACGCGGGGACGGATACAGTGCTATCGGCCGACCTGGTGCCGGTCTGGCAGATGGCAGCAGGGCCGGTGCCTACCGCTGGCAGAAATATCGCAACACCGACTGACGATGCACTCCTGCCGATCGTCGACGAAGCCCTCGCGCTTTGGACCAGTGCGCTTGGGCTTGATTGTGCCGCCTTAGGATTACTGAATGGTGTGACTGTAACGTTCGGCGATCTTCCGGATGCCATGATTGGCGCGACAATCGGCGACCTGATCGTCATCGATCGCGAGGCCGCTGGATGGGGATGGTTTATTGACCCGACGCCCCATAGCAACAGGGAATTTGTAGCACTACCCGACCTGGGCACCGGGTCCGCTGGAACGGACAGTCCGGCATTTCAACGGATTGACCTGCTGTCCACCGTCTTGCACGAATTGGGTAATGCGATGGGCATTCCGGAAAACCAAGGTCAGGGTGTCATGGGCATGATCCTACCGTCCGGTGCCAGGCGTCTGCCGGTCGTTGACGGGTCTCAGAGCTTCGTTGCGAAGATTTTTTCACGGGCCGAGTCGATTGAGGGAACTCGGCCGTGGGTCGCTGATTTCGTCAACAACCTGGGACGACAGGGTGGCGTTAATGCTGGTATTCGTATCAGGGTACCGGAGGTTGGGACGGAAGTGAGCACTTCCGCGCGCGACACTTAGTCCGGCAAAGGGCGCGACGCGATCGAGCGCCGCCCCCAACTCGCCGCCGCCCTGGCCGAGAAAGGCGCAGCATGATCGCCGATCGGACCATGGCCGCCAAGAAAGCCCAGGGCGCGACCCGTGGGAACCGGACCAAGCTGTCCGAGGCCGCCGCCAAGGGGAACGAAGCCAACCGAGCGGCGGCGGATGCTTTTGCGGCGAATGTGCTGCCCATCCTGCGGCAGATACAGGCGGCCGGGGCGGCGACGCCCCGCGCGGTTGCCGCCGCATGGCACGACTCGACCGTGCGGAACCTGTTGGCCCGGGCCTAGCCTGGGCCAGTCCACTATCCGATGGTTCTATCCCGCCATCAACACGGACAGCACCGGCATGTGAGCGCCGCACACGTCGTGCATCTTGTCCGCCCGCATCCGGGGGCAGTCCGCAGCGAGTAGGCGCAACACGGTGGAGATGCCGATGCCGCCTCGTATTCCGCGACAAGGCGATCGGTTCGCAGGATGCCGCGCCGGTCGCACCGTTGCTAGGCTGTTTCAACCCGCCCGGCTTTCGCGGCGACCTCGCCAAGCGTGACTATACCGCGCCCATCCATCCGACCTTCCGACCTGGGGGAACTGATCGACCATCCCGAACTTCGCCGGCTTCGCGTTCACATAGAAGGGATGGAAAAGGGGACGGTCAGTCTCATGGTGAAATATGCCAACAGTCCCAATGTATTGGAAGAGAATATGGCGGAGATAGATGCCGCGAACAAACGGTCTCTGCTCGGTGAAAATTGATCCTACCAAACGATATCAATGGGATGGACCATTCTAACCGCTCCCGTAGTACGGGGAGAAGACAGCGTGGGCCGTCGTCTCCTTAGCCCCGGTCACAAGATGAAGTGCGCCCGGGTCAGTGCGTGCGACCCGGTCAGCGTGATCGCGAAGTCCGCACCCAAGGCCGCGTTTACATTGCCAGAGACGATCGTGTTTCCGCCAACGACCTCGGCACGTAGTTGGGCAGCACCGGTGAAAGCGGCGTTCCCGATGAATGTGAACGCCTGATTCCCTCCCAGGCTGGAGTTGGAGTCCAGGGCGGACAGCCCGATCCGGTCCCGGGCCGACGTAGAGAAATCCCCGATCCTGTCGCGGCCCGACAGGGCTACAGTCGAATCAGTCAGCGCTAGCAGCGCGAAGATGTCGGCGCCCGCGCCTCCGAACAGCACGTCCGCCTCGCCACCGCCCGTGATCACATCGGCGCCATCCCCGCCGGTGATCGTGTTGGTGATACCATTCCCAGTGAGCGCCAGCCCGGTGGCGCCGGCATTGGCCCTCAGGAACTCGATCTGTGAGGCGGAGCCGAGCGAATAACCGACGCTGGCGAGAATGGTGTCGGTTCCCCCGTCTGGAATCTCAGTTACCAAATCGCCACTATTGTCGATCATGTAGGTATCGTTACCGGCCCCGCCAGCCATTTTGTCTGAGCCTGCGCCTCCGTCGAGCATGTTGTTGCCGGTGTTGCCGGTCATCATGTTGTCGAGTGAGTTACCAGAGCCGTTGATGTTGCCAGTGCCAGTGAGAGTAAGGCTTTCGATGTTCGCAACCAGCATGAAGCTGACGCTGCTCCGCACGGTATCGGTGCCTCCATTCGTGCCCTCGGTCACGGTGTCGCCGATACTGTCGACCAGATAAGTGTCGTCACCGGCCCCGCCAGCCATCTTGTCGGCGCCTGT
>CANJSR010000012.1 GCA_947476855.1 Acetobacteraceae bacterium | reverse complement strand
CCATGATGGATTCCTTGTGGTCTTCGCAAACACCAAAGAATCGCGGCCACTGAAATCACGCAACTTTTTTCGTCCGCGGCGGACCAGTCTCACGCAAGGCACTGAAATGACTCATGCGGTGATTGCGGAACCGTTTCGGGTCAGCCTCTGAAAAAAATTACGGACCTCGCGGTTGGCATGATCCGATGTTCATCGTTCGCGTGAAGCCGCGGCTGCCGCCAAGATCGAAACTGACGTCAGGATCTGTGATCTTTGGTTGTACAAAGAATCAATCGTGACCCGAACTGCCGTCGTTCGATTTGGCGATCGCCGTTTTCGCTGTGACAGTCTCATCATATTCGTGTCACACCCGCCATCACCCGTTCGGGTGATGGCGGGCAGAATAACCGACAATTTTTGGTTATTTCCGGGGTAGCCATCGTTCCGTGGACGGCATCAGTTCATGCCGCGTATATACTGTGGTCCCTGGGCATACATCGCGGCTCCTGCCACAATGACGGCATACTGCTACGAAAAGGACCCCGCCCCATGTCCCTGCCCTTCGCGTCCCTGTTCGGCAAGGCCGACCAACCCGGCTGGCTCGACCCGGCCGAACTCGCGCCGCTGCTCGACGCGCCTGGCCCGCCGCTGGTCGTCGATGTGCGATCCCCGGCCGAATACGACGGCCCGCTCGGCCACATCGAATCCGCCACAAACATCCCGCTCGATGAATTCGCCGCCCGGGTGGCCGAGATCACCGACACCGGCCGCCCCGTCATCCTCGTGTGCCACACCGACCGCCGCTCCTCCGCCGCATGCCAGCACCTCAGAAGCCTGGGTGTGACCGAAGCCGGCGTGCTGCGGGGCGGCATGGTGGCCTGGACACAGGCCGGTCTGCCGATCGCCTGACGCGCCCGCCCTTGGCCCCCGGCCTGGGGCGCCATAGGATGGGCCATCCACCAAGGCCAGGGAGAACACCATGAAAGTCATCCGCTCCTCCGACCGAGCGACCAAGGTCCAACCGCCAACCAATTTCACCGGCACCGTCTTCGCCGATGAAGTCGTGGTCGGCACCAAGCCGTCGCATATGCGCGCGACGGTCGTCTCCTTCACCCCCGGCGGGCGCACCGCCTGGCACAGCCATCCGGTGGGTCAGACCCTGTATTGCCTGTCCGGTGCCGGCCGCGTGCAGAAAGCCGGCGAGCAAGTGCAGGAAATCCGCGCCGGCGACACCGTTGTGATCCCGCCCGGCGTGCGCCACTGGCACGGCGCCGCGCCCGACAAACTGTTCGCGCATCTGGCGATGTCGGAAGTCACCCCGACCGGCGAAGGCACCGACTGGTTCGAGCATGTGTCGGATGCCGAATACACCGCCGCGCCCGCGCCGGTGAAGTAACGCACCTACCGTCACGGCCGAATAACATCCGGCCGTGACAACCCATTACAGCCAGTGCAGCGCCGTCGCGACCGCGAAGGCCCCCGCCGTCAAGCCCACGACACCCGCGCCGATCGCCAGCGCCGGCACCGCCGTCAGCGCTGAGACGGATGCCAGCACGATCGCGATCTCCACCGCGCTCGATGCGTATTCGTAATTGTGGTAGGCATGGAACGCCTCATCGCGCATGACCTGCCGAGCCTTGGCTTTCTCGGCGAGCTGCTTCATGCCCTCCCCGGTTGAGGGTTCGTCGCGCATGCGGGCGATATAGGCGCGCGCGTCGGCGATCTTCGCCTCGATCTTCGGGTCCTTGATATCCGCCAGGGATTCCAGCAGCGCCGATTCCGAGCCGCGCACGACCGCGCGCAGGTTCTTCGCCTGATAGAACGCCCAGTCATTGGTCAGCGCGATATGGTGCGTCAGATAGTCGTTCTGCGCCCGCTTCTCGCCGACCTGCACCAGCGCCAGGATCGCGGCCAGGCATGACACTAGGACCGCTATCCGCTTCATGTTCCGGTTGTCGCCGTGATGCCCGCCATGTGCCTCATGGTGGACGGCTTCCTGCGCGTGTTCCGTTGGATGGGCCAAGCCGCTTCTCCTATCGATTCCCCTGGTCCATGCTATCGCAAGGAAACGGAGGAAACAGCCCATGAAGGTTCTTGAGGGCATCAAGGTCGTCGATCTCAGCCGCGTGCTGGCCGGCCCCTATTGCGCGCAGTTGCTGGCGGATTTTGGCGCCGACGTGATCAAGGTGGAAAGCCCGGAGGGGGACGAGAACCGCCGCTGGCCGCCCATGAGCCCGGACGGGCAGAGCGCAAATTTCGGCTCGGTCAACCGCGGCAAGCGCAGCCTGGTGCTGAACCTGAAGAACGACGGCGCGCGGGCGGTGCTGAAGGATCTGGCGGCCAAGGCCGATGTGCTGATCCACAGCTTCCTGCCCGACACCGCCGCGCGCCTGGGCATCAGCCTGGAGGATCTGCGGGCGGCTAACCCGCGGCTGGTGGTCTGCACGATCTCCGGCTACGGCGCGCTGGGGCCGTTGGCGGAAAAGCGCGGCTATGACCTGATGGTACAGGCGTTCGGGGGCGCGATGTCGACGACCGGGGTCGTGGATGGGCCGCCGATCCGCTGCGGCGTGTCCTTCATCGACATGTCGACCGGGATTTCCTGCTATGGCGGCGTCGTCACCGCCCTGCTGGCGCGAGAGAAGACCGGGCTTGGCACCTGGGTCCGAGGCTCCCTGCTCGAAACCGCCGTGTCGCTGCTCGGCTATCACGCGGTGGCCTGGATGCAGGCCGATGTGCTGCCGCTGCCGCAAGGCTCCGGTTCCTGGCACCTGGTGCCGTATCAGGCGTTCCGCTGCGCCGATGGGTTCATGCTGGCCGGCGCCCCCAATGACGGCGCGTGGCGGCGCTTCTGTGAGGCGCTGGAGTGGCCGGAACTCGCCGCCGACCCGCGCTTCGCCGGCAATGTCGCCCGGGTTGAGCAGCGCGACACGCTGATCCCGATGCTGGAGGCCCGCTTCGGCCAGAAACCCGTTGCCTACTGGGTGGAACGGTTCGAGGCCGGCAGCGTCGCCTGCTCTCCATTGCACACGGTCGACCAGGTGATGACCCATCCGCAGGTCATCGCGAACGAACTGCGCGTTCAGGCGGCCGGCGCGGACGGCACGATGCAGGACCTGGTGGGCACGCCCTTTAAACTGGCCGAGGGCGGTGGGACGGCCGCGACCGCCGCCCCCATCCTCGGCGCCAACACAGACGCCATCCTGACCGACACGCTCGGCCTGCCCCCAGGGCGAATCGCGGAACTGCGGGCGAGCGGGGCGTTCTCGATGGGTTAGGCGACCTGGGACAGGCGGGCCGCCGCCAGCCTGTCCCGCACCGCCTCCAGCACCGGGCCCGTGATCACCAGCGGCGCGCAGGCCTCGGCCTCCCGCCGCAGGGACGCGAATTCGGGATGCAGCCTCACCACCCCACCGCCATTGGCGAAATCCGATCGATCGCCGGTGTCGAGGTAGCTTTCCGCCGGCAATCCCTCGGCCAGCAACACCGCGTGGCGGGCGAGTTCCACGTGGAAATAGGTGACCGACTCCACGGCCACCTGGGTCACCGTCGTGCCGTTGACCAGATACTTCACCGGGATCAGCGCGCCATCCTGAAACACCGCATGGTCCGGAGACAGGAACAGCGGCCGGCGCGGTTCGGCGGGACCGAAGGCGCCGGCCTCGATCCGGATCGGCCAGACCTGCGCGGGGTTCGGATGACGCGCGCAATCCACCGTGCGATGCCCGATCCAGATCACGTCCCGCGGGGCGCCATCGGCCAGCACCGTATCGCCGATGCAGAGAGACTCGACCGCGACCTCCCCGTCCGGCGTCGCGATGCGCGTGCCAAGCCGGAAGCACGGCACGACGTCCGTAATCGCGGCGACGGTCAGGTTCAGTACCTCACTGACCGGGGTGACCGGTTCGGCGAAGCTGGTATCACCGGCCAGGAAGCCCTGCATGGTGACGGTGTAGCTGCCATTGGCCAGATGGATCGATGACGTCTGCCAGGCCCCGTCGATATCCGCGGTGGCGGTCGTCGTCGCGGCCACCGAGGAATCGACCGTGCTGGTCACCGTGATGCGCGCGATGGTCAGGCCGTCGATCTTGTTGGTGTAGCTCATGATCCACGGCGTATCCCCCGTCGTCGACAACGGGTTCAGCCCGGTCCACCCAAAGGCCAGGTTGCTGGACGTGGCCGTGACGGTGTTCGACACCGGGCTGTTCTGGCCCGACAGCGCGGTAAAGGCCGCCCCGGACAGGGTTCCCACGACCGGGGCATAGGGCAGCGACAGCGCGCCGACATTCGCCGTGTTCACCACGATCACCGCGGGATCGTATGCCACGGTGTCGCCCGAGGCGAAGTTCACCGAGAACGTGCCGATCGAGGCGTCCGAGACCGCCGGCGGCGTGATCGTCGCCAGCCCGTCGATCGCCAGCGCACCGGCATTGCCGCTGAGGCCCGGATTGACGAACTTCCCGGCGCCCGCGTTGGTCGTGTAGAGATTGAAGTCCTTCCCGCCGATCTCGATCTGGTACCAGGACACGCCCGTGCTCGCGGTCGGCACCTGGTTGATCAGCAACGATCCCGACGGCTGCTGCGACGGCGGGGTGAAGGGCACGGCGGTATAGCTGCCCGTGGCCGCGTTGTAGTTCAGGTTCCAGTTCTGCCACAGGCCAAAGCTGCCGCCCGAGGACCCGTCGATCGCGACCTCGGCCCAGGTCGGCGCGCCGGAGCCGCCGTTCGAGGTCATGATCCGCAGCGTGATCGTCGCCGTCGGATCGAGCACGACGCCCACGTTGTGCTGGACGCTGGATGCCAGGTTCAGGACGAAGTTGGCGCTGGGGTTGGCGATGTCCGGCACCGCGAACCCGCTGCTGCCCGGATCGATGTAGTTGAAGTATTGCGGCGGCGTGTACCCGGTCGGTGTTTCGCTGTCGGCGAAGATCGTCAGGTTGATGTTGGGAACGTTCTGTCCCGTATCCGGCTCCGACACCGACAACAGCGGTCCGCCCACGGTGTATTTGCTCATGAGGGCATCGGAATAGCCCGAGCCGTAGGAGTTCGTGCTGGCATAGAACAGCGCCGAATAGGCGTCATTGGTCTGGTAGGCCGGCGGCAGGCTGGCGAGGTTCTGGCCGAAGGCGTAGGTCGGTTCCCAGTTGTTGTCCCGGTTCAGGTCGACGGGGGTCGTAACCTTGTCGTTCGGCGACTGGCCGGTCGCGTTGTAGAACCCGGCGGTGAACCCGGTCAGCAGGTCCAGCAGGACCTTGCCCCATTGGTTGTTCGCACCCGTGTTCATCCCGGCCAGGAACGGCGTCGCGTCGGTCTTCGACGTGTAGATGTCGGCGTCGCCGAGGGTCGAATAGATGCTGTTCGCCAGGTTGTCCGGCGTCAGACGGATGAACCCCTTGATCTGGCTGTTGTCGAGCGGGGCCAGCCAGAACACCTGCTCCGCGTCATCCCATTGCAGTTGGAACGCGAAATACCCGCCATTGTGCCAGACCTTCTCGGCATCCGGCGCGCCGTTGAACTGACCGGTCAGGACGATGTTTTCCGCCTGCGGCCCCTTCAGGCTGTCGATATAATCGTTCCAGTCGGACGCCTTGAAAGGCGGGTCGGTGATGCCGGAGGCAAAGGCCTCGGACGGCGAGAGGGCGGCGCGGAACTGCCCGGCCAGCGGTCCCGTCGTATAGTTGTAGGTATAGACCAGCGCCGGATTGATCGCCTGGATGCCGCTGACAAGCTGCGCCCCGGTGATGCCATAGCCCGCGGTCGCGGTCGTGCCGTTGTCATAGGGGATGCTGACCGCCATCGGCAGGCCGAAACCGTTGACCGAGGTCAGGTTGCCCGCATCGGCGCCCTGGTCCAACAGCGTGACCTCGAAACTGTCATAGCGGTAGCCATACTGCGACGCGGTGCCCCAGTTGATCTGGCTCTCGGTCGTGATCAGCGTTTCGAGATCGAAGGGCTGCGGGTCGGTCGCGGCCTGGCTCTGGATCAGGAAATAGATCTTGCCGCCGTCGAACGTGCTCGGCAGGGCGATGGAGACCGTCCCCCCCGACGCCACCGCGCCATTCGTCACCAGCGATGTCCAGATCAGGCTGCCCGTGGTCGGGTCCTTGTAGGCCGCATAGGCCCAGGCGCCCGGCTGCGACAGTTCGCCTTGCAGCGTGGCGCTGAGGCTGACGTTCAGGGCGGTCATGGGCGTTACCTGTCTCTGGCTGGCGTTTTTGCAACAAACGGTCGTCCGCCGCATGTTTCGGAATTATGGTGGCCGGCGTCACAACCGGTCAACAGCAAGCCCATGAGAATGCCGCCATTTTTGTAACAGAGCGCATCAGCATCCGCGCTCGATCCCCGGCCGGTACTCGAACCGCTCGCCTGCCTCCTGCCCCGCGCCATAGGCATCCCGCTGGACATAGCGCCGCGTCGCCCCCCGCCGGCGGAGGTTCAGGCCCAGGCGCTCCATCTCGGTATCGATGATCGATTCCTTCACAGGCACCAGCGCCCGCCCGCCGCCACCCGGGGCGGCGCTGTCCCGGTCCCGCTGCAAGGCGGTCAGCTTGTGGATGATCCCCTGCGCAAGCCCCGCCTGGAACGACGTCGTCGCGGTCCGCCGAGCGCCCGATGGCGTGCGGCGGTAGATCGGGCCGGCCTGGAATGTCGCCGTCTCGGACGTGAAGGCCATCGCGATCAGGTCGTGCAGGTAGACCGAGGCCTGCACATCCGCCGGCATCCCGAAGAAGACATAGCGCAGCGTTTCGTCGGGGTTGGTCTCGGCCCAGACCCGGCAGTCGAAGAAGGCCGCGATCGTGCCCATGCAGTCATCGATCGGGCCGCGCCGCTTGCGCCCCGTCTCGACACCGATGCCCTCGCAGGCCTGCTGGCGCAGGTCGAGTTCGCTCAGGCTCAGCCCATAGCGATCGAGCAGTTCGGCGACTTTCTCGGCTGCGGCCAGCGCCTCCTGTTCGGTGCAGCCCTGCTCGACCGTCTTGGCCCGCAGCGCCTGGATGCGCTGGACCAGCTTGTCGAGGTCGGTGCTCGCTGTCGTCCCTGCCGCAGGCTTCGCCCGCCGCACACCGGCCCGCAGCGTGTCGAACAGCGATCGCGTCCCGGGCGGGCAGGTCCCAACCGCGATGCGGGCATCGAGGTCGGCGGCGACCGCGTCCAGGTTCACCCGCGCCGATCCGTTGGCGCCGCGCAGCGCGATCGTCTCCACCATCAGGGCGGCGATCCAGCGATAGGCGCGGGCGAGCGGTGCCAGCCCGTGTTCCTCGGCGATCCCGACGCTGATCAGCGTCTCCACCGCGGTCTCAACGCCGGCCAGCACGCGGGCGCGGGCGAACTCCGCCTCGGTCGGGTCGCGGCCGAGGGCGGCCCAGCGGGCGGCCAGGTGGTCGATGCGGTTGCCATGCGGATCGAAGGGCGCGCGCTGCGGGGCGAGCGCGGTGCGCTGGACCAGGTGGCGGAACACCGCCTCGGCGCAGCGGGGACCAAGGCCGCGGCCGCCCG
Organism: Acetobacteraceae bacterium; assembly: GCA_947476855.1. Next base: position 18,124 of record CANJSR010000012.1, on the reverse strand, counting down.
ATCGGACGAAGCCCTGGGCAATGGCCGTGGCCTCGGCGTCCAGAACGCGAATGGGGCCGGCGGGGACAAGCTGGCCGTCGGACATTTCGGCGAAGCGGCCGAACAGAACCCCCTGCGCCGTCCCGTCGCGGGCGAAGGGGACCACCGCGCCGGTGCCCAGATCCTCGCTATGGCGGGCGGACAGGCGCAGCAGGCGCAGGCTGGCGTGGCGCAGCAGATCGGCGGCGGCGCGGTCCTCGGCCGGCCGCCCACCCATCCCGCGTGCGAGGCGGTCGAAGGCGGTGGCACCCAGCAGCGACGGGGTCAGCAGGGCCAGTTCGGTGGCGAGTTCCCGCGCGTGCTCCCACGCCGGATCCGGCCCGACGGCGCGCGGACGGCCCATCCAGTCCCGCGCCGTCTGCAGCGGCTTGTCGGGCGGGATCAGGCGGCTGGCCTCGGCGTGCAACGCCTGGAACCGGGCATGCGGACGCAGGGCGGCGGGCTCGGGCATCGGGGGAGACTCGCGCGGTTGGATCGGGCGCTAGGGTGGCCAGCCAACGGGACGCGTCAACCCCGTGTCACCCGAGGATACCACCCCCTTGGGGCGCAGGTCCGGCGGATGGTACAAGGTTCCGCATGCGTATCCTGTACAGCCACCGCATCCAGTCCCGGGACGGCCAGAGTGTCCATGTCGAGGAATTGATCCGCGCGTTCCGCGAGGCGGGGCACGAGGTGATGGTCGTCGGCCCCCGCTTCTACGAACAATCCGATTTCGGCGGCGAAAGCCGGACCATCGCGATCCTGCGCCGGCTGCTTCCGGGTTTCCTCGGGGAACTCGCGGAGCTGGCCTACAACCTGCCGGCGTGGTGGCGGCTGCGGAAGGCGTACCGGTCGTTCAAGCCCGACTTCGTCTATGAGCGGTGCAATCTTTATTTCCTTGCCGGCGCCCTGTTGGCCCGCCTCGATGGGGCGGTGCTGTTCCTGGAAGTGAACTCTCCCCTGGCCGAGGAGCGCGCGCGCTTCGGCGGCCTGCGGCTGTGCCGGCTGGCGGCGAGATTGGAGCGTTGGACCTGGCGGTCGGCGACGCGCGTGCTGCCCGTGACGCGGGTGCTGGGCGATATACTGGTGGCCGGCGGGGTCGAGGACGCACGCATCCGCGTGGTGCCGAACGGGATCGTGCCGGAGCGGTTTCCGCCTCGGGCACCCGCGGGCGGGGCGGGCATGGTGCTGGGCTTCGTGGGCTTCGTGCGCGCTTGGCACGGGCTGGATACGGTGATCGACGCGCTGGCGACCGAGGCGGAGGCGGCGTCCCTGACCCTGGTCGTGGTGGGCGACGGGCCGGTGCGGGAGGAGCTGGAGGCGCAGGCGGCGCGCCTGGGTGTCGCGGACCGGGTGCGGTTCACCGGCCTGGTGGCGCATGACGCCGTAGCGGGGCATGTGCTGGGCTTCGACATCGCCTTGCAGCCAAGTGTCACGGCTTACGCCAGCCCGTTGAAGATATTCGATTACATGGCCGCCGGCTGCGCGATCGTGGCGCCGGACCAGCCGAATATCCGGGAAGTCCTGGAGCACGGGCGGACGGCGCTGCTGTTCGATCCCGCCACTCCCGGCGCGCAATGGGCCGCGATCGGGCGGCTGCTGCGGGAACCCGGGTTGCGGGTGGCGCTGGGGCGGGCCGCGCGGGAGGAACTGCTGCGGCGGGACTACACTTGGCGGGGGAATGCAGGGCGGATTGTCGGGTGGGCGGGGGAGTTGGTCGGTGCCCCGTCGCGCGCGCCCTCCCCTTGAAGGTTTGGGCCGCGACGCGGGCAGAGGTTGGGCGGAGGGATGGATGCGCGCCTAGTCGAAGAGGGTGGGGAAAGCGCTCCGGTCACTGGAAGCGAGGAGATACCGCCCTGACGTCAGCATAGGGCGCGCGCGCCGGACCAGCCGCCGGTGACGGCCCCACCCCAAGGCCCCGTGCCGCTCTACCCCCCACCCCGCCGGGGGCTACTCCTTCTTTGGGGCGTCGGCGGCTTGGGCGTCGGCAGGGGGTGGCGCATCCGCCGCTGCCGCCGCCGGGGCCTTTGCCGCGGCCGGGCTGGGGGCCGGCTGGTTCTTCTGGATCGCGCCGGTCATCGGGATGAAATACACGCCGACATCGCGCTTGGAGTGGATCTTCCCCTCGGCGTCCTTCGTGTAGACGAACAGCACCTGGCCACGCTTGAACGGCTGTCCGATGGGGATGATCAGCCGCCCGCCGGGCTTGAGCTGGCGGAACAGTTCCGGCGGGGCGAAGGTCGCGGCACAGGTCACGATGATGATGTCGAAGCCGTCCTTGACCTCGGGCCAGCCGAAATACCCGTCGCCGACCTTCGAGTGGACGTTCGTGTAGCCCAGCGGCGCGAAGATGCGGCCGACCGCCTTGCCCAGCGGCTCGATGATCTCGATCGAGTAGGATTCCTTCACGATCCGCGACAGCAACGAGCTCTGGAACCCGCTGCCGGTACCGATCTCCAGCGTCACGTCGCCGGGCTTGGGCTGACAGATCTGGGTCATGTAGGCCTGGCCCAGATAGTCGGACAGCGCCGACCCGTAGCCCAGGGCCCAGGGCTTCGGCGTGTCCTCATATGCATCGCCGGGCGTGGCGCGCTTGTCGGAGTAGACGTAGTGGTAATATTCGCGCGGCACGGCGGCGAAGGCGGCCATGACGGCGGGGTCGGCGCTGCCGAGGCGTTCCTTCAGATAGGACTCGATCCGTTTCAGCGCGCCGGTCCGGCGGCGCTGGATCGCCTCGAACTGGCCATCGGTCAGGCTGACGGGGCGGCCGGACTCCCGCATCGCGGTTTCAAAGGCGGCGCGGGTCCAGCCCGAGCCGGCATTGGCCTGGGCCAGCGCGGGGGCGGTCGGAACGGTCAGCAGCGCGGGGCCAACCGCCGCGGCAGCGGCGGAACCGCCAATCAGGTTTCGGCGGGTGAGCGGGTTTGAGCAGACGGCCACGCAGTTGGTTTCCTTATCGCGGGAAAGGCAAGTATCGCCACAGCATACAGGATCAGAGCACATAGGAATACACGGCTATAGCCATGTTCCCGCGCAATCAGGTTGGCGAGCGGTGTCGCCACGACCGAGAAGGCGCCGTTCAACCCCCAGGCCCAGGGCAGATAGCCGGTGTCCCCGGTGCTGTTCAGCCCCAGCGGGAACGGCATGCCCAGCGCGAGGGAGACCGGGGCCAGCAGCGCCACGAGAATGACGATCTTAATGGCATAGGGCTCGTCCAGGGTCGCCAGGATCAACGGATCGAGCAGCAGAATCATGGCCACGACCCAGGCCACCACCACCAGGCCCGCCCCGATCATCGCCCCACGCGGATTGGCGCGGAACCGGTCGGCGACCATGCTGCCCAGGCCCGAGAACAGCAGCATCGTGGTCAGTACCACGGCGAACCCGCTCGTACGATCGTTCAGCCAGAGGCTCGCCTTATCGATCAGGCAGATCTCGATGAACAGGAAGCCAAGGCCGAGCGCGGGGAAGAACAGCACTGCCCGGGCCATGCCCGCGACTGGGGTCCGCAGGCGGGACGGCGCGATCAAAGGCAGCATCAGCACGACGATGGCGATGACCGTCGCCTGCGCCAGGACGGCGACGTTGACGACGACGCCCACCTCAGGCTGCGGCAGGATTTCCAGCCGCTGGAGGATGGCGCCGAACTGGTCGAGCCTCGGCAAGGCATACCAGAACGGGCGGTCGAGCGTGATCGGGTTCAGATTGAAGCCGCGCCGCGACGGGGTATCCTGCCCGTTCAGCACTGCCTCCGCCTCATCGGCGATGGCGTCGTTCGGGCTGGTGACTGACACGGTCCCCTGGTCAAGCGAAACGGAGGGCAGGTCGTTGAACACCCCGGCCCGCGCCGCCGCGATGTCGATGCCAGGATACCAGGACACGTCGAAGGACCGCGCATCGGCGAACTCACGGATCGCCTGCACCCGCGTCTCGGTCCAGGGCGCCATGGAGACCAGGATCCGGACGTTCCACGCCGACCGGTAGATCACGACATGGTCGGCCGGTTGGGTGATGCCGACCTCGGCCAAAGCGGCGCGGACGGTGGCGAGCAGGCGCAGCGCATAGACCGGAAAATCCCGGATCGAGGCCGGTAGGGAGACGATGCCCCCCGGCGCCAGCACATGCAGATACCCGGCGATGGCCTCCACCGTCATGGCGCTGGCATTGGCCTCGGCCGCGTCGAGGAAGTCGGGTGCCACGTCGATGATGTCATAGGACCCGCCGGTGCCGACCTGCAGGGGCGACATGTCGGACAGGCGCACGAGCGGATCGACCCCCGCGGCGGGTGATGGGCCGAGACCGCGCAGCAGCGCCCCGCCGAGCACGGGCTCGGGTTCCAGGACACGGATTTGGGCGGCCTTCAGCGCCTTGGCCTCGGCGATGCGGAATCCGCCGGAAGCACCGATCAGCAGCACCTTCGCACCCGGGATCAGTTCATACGGGGCGGCGCCGAGCGTGGCGCCGGCGTGGGCGGCGGTGACGCCCTCGGGGCGGGGGAGCGAGGCGATGCGGTTGCCGTCGCGATACAGGCCAAAGGAGCGCGGCGGCCCCTCCACCCCCATCATCGCGGCGTTGTTGGAGATGTCGGTGTCCACCCGCTCGGTGAAGTTATCCAGCAGGGTATAGACCCCGCGGGGGGAGTGGATTTCCGCCAGTACCGCCGCATCCGGCGTGTTCATCGGCGCGTAGATCGCCTTGAAGTCGTTGATTTCCGCCTTGCCGCCGAACAGCAGCACCGCCTCGGCCCCGGCCAGGACGACCAGGGTCGCCACGATCGCGGTGCCACGGGCGCGGACGGCGACGAACAGAGCGCTGGCGGCGAGTGGGACCAGCAGAAGGGGCACCAGGCCGAAGGGGTGGACCAGGTGCATAGCCAGCAGCACGCCGGCCGCGCCCAGGGCGGCGCCGGTCAGGTCGAAACCATAGACCAGCCCGATGCGGCGGCTTTGCAGGATGAAGCACAGGCTGATGAACACGCCTGTCAGGAAAAAGAACGGCAGGAGGGAAAGGTAATACTCGGCGATGTGCCAGATCTGCCCCTGCCACGTCGCTGGATTTTGCAATTGCAACGGGTTGAAGGGGTTCATGGTGGTCAGATGGAAACCACCCGCCGCCGTCGCGACCAGGGCCGCCGGCAGCCAGGTCATCAGCCGGTCGGCATGGCGGACAAAGGCATCGCGGTAGATCGCCAGCACGACGCCGCTCAGCGCGAAGCCGACCATCACGATCGAAATCACCCAGTAGCCGTATTCCGACCATTTCGAGACGGCGAAGTAGCGGATCAGCGCAGTCTCATACCCAACCGCCCCCAGCGCCACGAGGAACAGCGCGATCAGGTTCACGGCCAGACCCGCCGGCGAATGAACGATTCGACGACCGCGTTGAAGCGGGTCGCCTCGTCGACGAACAGCGCATGGCCAGCGTCGTGAAAGATGTCGGTCTCCGTGCCGGGCCGGTTGCGCCTGAGGGTTGCCGCCTGGGCTTCCCAGCGCGGCCGGACCACATACAGCAAGGGACGGTCGGTCGCATAGAGCGCGTCCCGCCAATAACTGCGCGGCACGGTGAAGGTTAGCAGCGCGCGGGTCGCGGGCTCGGGCACGCGCAGGGTGGCCTGGGTCAGCCGGTCGAGCCAGGCGGGATCCTGGTGCTGGTTGAACATGCCTTGCACGAAACGGCGCATCGCTTCCGGGTGCGGCGGCTTCGGCGGCGGCTTTCCGGTGCGCTTGGGCGGGGGTGGCGGCGGCGGGTCCTCCCCCACCGAATTGTCCACCAGGACCAGGCCGGCCAGACGGCGGTCGCCCTGTTCGTTGATCATCGTCAGGGTTTCCAGCACCGCGAGCGACCAGGCGACGACGACGACCGGGCGGGAACCGAGGCTGTCGATCACCTCGGCGATGTCGCGCGCGCGCCGGACCTGGTCGTAGCCCGAGGCCGGGACATCCGAGCTGCCCTGCGCGCGCGGGTCCATGGCGATGACGCGGTACTGGCGGGTGAAGGCGCGGATCTGTGCCTCCCAGATCCAGGCCGGCATGGTCCAGCCAGGGACAAAGACAATCGTATGGGCCTGCGCCGGCTGCGGACCGGCGGCCGGGCCGGCGTCGATCAGATGCAGGCGGACCCCGTCGCTGGTTGTGATGAACCGGTCCTTCCACACCGGGGCCGGCTGCTGGCCCGCAGCGCCCGCACGTGGCGGCGGGCGCGTCTGCGACTCCGCGCAGCCGGCGGCCACCAGGGTGACCAGAATCGTCAGGCTGAAAAGCAATCCCCGCATCGGCGCAAAGGGAGGGCGAAAAACCGCCGTGTCAACCGCTTCGGGTGTGCGGCGTTCACCTCTGATTCATCTTTGTCCGCCATTCTGCGGTGCGACAATCACCGACGAGGCTTCGGGTGGACCAGCAGGGTACGGATGCGACAGGCCTGAAACCAGGGCGGGACGCCGCCCCGGCGCATGGCGTCCACCTCGCGGGCGCACCACACGCCGAGGCGCCGGCACCCGCGTTCCGCCGGGTGCTGATCGTCGACGACGACCAGTTGCAGCAGGTCACCCTGACCCGCCGGCTGCGCGCGCTGGGCATCCCCTCGGACGGCGCGACGACATTGGCGCAGGCGGCGGGCCATCTCTCGGCCACGCGCTACGACGCGGTCCTGCTCGATCTTTCGCTGGGGGAATCCGACGGCATCAGCCTGTTGCAGGCGGTGCGGGACAGTGTGTCCGATCCGGTCGTGGTCATCGTCTCAGGGCTGGAGGACCGGGTCCGCAACGCCTCCTTCCGCCTTGCCGAGGGGCTGGGGTTGCGCGTCGCCGGACCGCTGCGCAAGCCGGCGACGCAGGATGACCTGCGCCGCATCCTCGATGACCTGCCCTCCCGCCTGCCCTCTGCCCATGCCGCTGCCCAATGGGCGCCGACCGCGGCGGACCTGGCGGAGGCGCTGCGGAGGGAGGCGATCGGGGTGCAGTACCAGCCGAAGGTCGGGCTGGCGGACGGGCGGGTCGTGGGGGTGGAGGCCCTGGCCCGCTGGCTGACCGACACGCTGATCCCGGTGCCGCCCGACGTCTTCATCCCGCTGGCCGAACGCAACGACCTGATCGTGCCCCTGACCTTCCATGTGCTGCGGGAATCGCTGCGGACCTGCCGGACCTGGCGCAAGCGGCATCCGGACTGCACGGTGGCGGTCAACATTTCTCCCCTGGTCCTGGCCAACCCGGCCTTGCCTGACCAGATCGACCGGCTGCTGCATGAAACCGGCCTCGGGCCTGGCGCTCTGGTGGCGGAGATCACCGAGAGCACGGTGATCGAGCACCCGCTGATCGCCGCCGAGGTGCTGACCCGGCTCCGCATCAAGGGCATCAGCCTGTCGATCGACGATTTCGGCACCGGCCATTCGTCGTTGCTGTCGCTGCTGAAGCTGCCGTTCTCGGAACTGAAGATCGACAAGTCCTTCGTCAGCCATTGCGACGTCGACCCGGAGGCCTGGAAGATCACCCGCGCCACCATCTCCATGGCCCGGGAGCTGGGCCTGACCGTGGTGGCGGAGGGGGTGGAGACGGAGGTGATCGCCGATATGCTCCGCAAGGCCGGGTGCCATGTCGGCCAGGGCTGGCTGTTCGCCCGCGCCATGGCCGCCCGCGAACTGCTGCCCTGGCTGGACCACAAGGCGGGGGATCGGCCGTGATGGACAACCCCGGGCCTGGGCCCCGGGGAGCTGCCGAGCATACGCCCGAGGATGCCGCCGAAGCCGAACCGGGGGTCCGGCCAGACCCGGGTTCTCGCCGCCCCGGGCATCGCAAGGACTCGCGCCGGACGGACCGGTCGTGGGTGGGGGCGCTGCTGCGCGGACTGATCGGGGCCTGCGCCATTACGCTGATCTGGGGCAATATCTGGGTCCATCTCAGCCATGAGCACGAGCGCGCCGAAGCCGCGGCGGTGGATACCGCGCGCAACCTCGCCCGCGTGTTCGAGGCGATGACCCATCGCACGATCGACGCCGTCGACCAGATGCTGCTGATCACGCGGGAGCTTCACCTCCGCGATCCGGCCGCGATCGACCTGACGGGCTGGGCGCGGGAGACGCCGTTCCTCAACGCGCTGGCCATCCAGATCGCCATCGCCGACGCGGCGGGACGGGTCGTGGCCAGCAATCTCGGCCTGAACGCACCGGTCAACATCGCCGACCGGGAGCATTTCCGCGTCCACACCGATGGCGCGGGCGACCGGTTGTTCATCAGCAAGCCCCTGGTCGGACGGGTCTCGGGGCGGACATCGGTGCAGTTCGTCCGCCCGATCCGCGCGCCCGACGGGGCGTTTCGCGGCGTGGTCGTCGCCTCGGTCGATCCCGCGGTGATCGGCCGCTTCTATGATACGGTGGACACCGACCACGACCCGACCGTGCTGTTCGGCCTCGATGGCGTCACGCGGGCGGCGAGCCGCTTCGATCCGGCCAGCCCCACCCCGCTCGCGGACCTGATCCTGGACCAGGCGCGGGCGGCGCGGGTCGCCGATTTCCGCCTGGGCGAGGGCGACAGGACCGGCACCTATGTCAGCCTCCGCCGCGTGGGGGAGCACCCTCTGGTCGTGGCGGTGGGGCGCGACGTGGGGGCGGCGTTCGCGCGCTACCGGGCCGAACGGGTGGAGTATCTGCTCGTGGGCATCGGGCTCACGCTGCTGGTCCTCGCGCTGCAACTGATCCTGCATCTTTACCGCCGCCGCGTCGGCCGGTTCCAGCAGGCCCTGGCGGTAACGCTGGAGAACATGAACCAGGGCATCGTCATGCTCGACCGCGACGGACGCGTGGTGGTCATCAACCAGCGCACCGCCGATATGCTGGGCCTGCCGCCCGAGGTCGCGCATGAGGGTACGGACTACTGGACCGTGCTACGCTGGCAGGCCGACCACGACGAATTCACCCACGACCACCGGACCCGGCTGGAGGCCGCGATCCGCGACCGTCGCCTGCCCGCCGGCCCCGCGATCACCGAACGGGGCCGGCCGGACGGCTCGGTGCTGGAAATCCGCACTACTCCCCTGCCCGATGGCGCCGTGGTCCGCACCTTCACCGACATCACCGCCCGCGCGCATTTCGAGCGCGACCTGGCCGCCGCCCGCGACGATGCCGAGGCGGGCAGTCGGGCGCGGTCCGAGTTCCTGGCGGTCATGAGCCACGAGCTGCGGACGCCCCTGAACGGCATCCTGGGCGCGGTCGGGCTGCTGCGTGGCCTGAAGCTGGAGCCGGAGGCGGCGCACTACGCCGATATCGTCCAGCAATCGGGCAGCCACATGCTGATGCTGGTTGACGACATCCTGGATTTCTCCAGCCTGGATTCCGACCGCGTGGTGTTGCGCGTGGCACGGTTCGACCTGGCGGCGCTGCTGGCCGACCTGGGCGCGATGATCGAGGCGCGGGCCCGGGCGCGGGGGCTGGCCTTCACGCTCGATCTGCCAGCCGACCTCCCGCGCGCGGTCATCGGCGACGCGCCCCGGCTGCGCCAGATCATCGTCAACCTGGCCAGCAACGCGATCAAATTCACCCGGGAGGGCGGCGTGACGATCAGCGTGGCGGCGACACCCGAGGCAGCCGAGGGTCTGCGCCTGACCATCGCCGTGCGCGACACCGGCATTGGTATCCCGCCCGACAAATGCGCCCATCTGTTCGAGGCGTTCACCCAGCTCGACGGGTCGCTGTCGCGCCGGTTCGGCGGCACCGGGCTGGGGCTGGCGATCTGCCGGCATCTGGCGCTGCTGATGCAGGGCGCGATCACGGCGGAGAGCTCGCCTGGGGAAGGCAGCCTGTTCCGCGTCGAGGTTCGCCTGCACCGCGCCCCGGCCGACATCCCCGCCCCCCCGGCCGAACAGGGGGCCGACAGGCTGCGGGTGCTGATCGCCGAGGACGATCCCACCAACCGCCTTGTCGCGACCCGGATGGTCAGCCGCCTTGGCCATCACGTGGACGCCGTGGAGGACGGGGCGGAGGCGGTCGAGACCCTGCGGCGGGCGCGCTATGACGTCGTGCTGATGGACCTGATGATGCCGGGCATGGACGGGCTGGCCGCGACCCGGGCGATCCGCGCCGAGACCGCCCCGCATGCCGCGACCCCGATCGTCGGCCTGACCGCGAATGCCCGTCCGGACGACGAAGCGGCGTGCATGGCCGCGGGGATGGATGCCTTCCTGACCAAGCCGGTCAGCGCCGAACGCCTGTCGCGGACGTTGCGGTCGGTGGTCGCCGAACCGGGGCGGGACGGCGCTTCTTCGCTATCGTCCGCGCCGGAAGATCGGTATCCTGACACCCATCCGGGATGATCCCGCGTATGGAGAGTCAGGCATGGAAGACATCGTCATCGTCTCCGCCGCCCGCACGCCGGTGGGCAGCTTCAATGGCGCGCTGGCGTCGCTGTCGGCGCATGAACTGGGCGCGGTCGCGCTGCAAGGGGCCTTCGCCCGCGCCGGGCTGGACGCCGCCGACGTCGATGAGGTGATCCTGGGCCAGGTGCTCACGGCCGGCGAAGGGCAGAACCCCGCCCGCCAGGCCGCCCGCGCCGCCGGCATCCCCGATGCCCGGACCGCCTTCGGCATCAACCAGGTCTGCGGCTCGGGCCTGCGCGCCGTGGCGCTGGCCGCCCAGCAGATCCGCACCGGCGAGAGCGCGATCGTCGCCGCCGGCGGGATGGAGAGCATGTCCCGCTCCCGCCATGCCGCGCATCTGCGCGATGGCACCAAGATGGGCGGGGTGGAGTTCGTGGACACCATGCTCAAGGATGGGCTGTGGGACGCGTTCCATGGCTATCACATGGGCAACACCGCCGAGAACGTGGCCACCAAGTATCAGCTGACGCGGGAGGAGCAGGACGCCTTCGCCGTCGCCTCCCAGCAGAAGGCCTCGGCCGCGCAGAAGGCCGGCCGCTTCGCCGATGAGATCGTGCCGGTCACGATCAAGGGTCGCCGGAGCGAGACCGTCGTCTCCGACGACGAATACATCCGCCATGACGCGAGCCTGGAGACGATGACGCGGCTGCGCCCGGTGTTCAGCAAGGACGGCACCGTGACCGCCGGCAATGCGTCGGGGATCAATGACGGGTCGGCGATCCTGATCCTCATGAGCGGGGCGGAAGCCGAACGCCGGGGCCTTACGCCGCTGGCGCGGATCGCGTCGTTCGCGACGGCTGGCGTCGATCCGGCGGTGATGGGTACCGGGCCGATCCCGGCCACGCGCAGGGCGCTGGAACGGGCCGGCTGGTCGGTCGGCGACCTGGACCTGATCGAGGCGAACGAAGCCTTCGCGGCCCAGGCGCTGGCGGTGAACAAGGACCTGGGCTGGGATACGTCCAAGGTGAACGTGAACGGCGGCGCCATCGCGATCGGCCACCCGATCGGGGCCTCGGGCGCGCGGGTGCTGGTGACGCTGCTGCACGAAATGGGCAAGCGGGACGCGAAGAAGGGCCTGGCCACGCTGTGCATCGGCGGTGGCATGGGGGTTGCAATGTGCTTGGAACGCTAGGCCGCGTGCCCGGGTAACGCCCGGGTGCCGGATCTCGGCGCGGTAACGGGCTGAACAGGGAGAAGAAACAATGGCACGCGTGGCAGTGGTGACCGGCGGAACCCGAGGGATCGGGGCCGCCATCAGCCTGGCGTTGCAGGCGCAGGGACGCACCGTGATCGCGACCTATGCCGGCAACGACGCGGCGGCGGCGGCGTTCAAGGCCGAACACGGCATCGCCACCAGCAAATTCGACGTCGGCAGCTTCGACGCCTGCACCGAGGCCGTGGCCCAGATCGCGGCGGAATTCGGACCGGTCGAGATCCTGGTCAACAACGCCGGCATCACGCGGGATGCGACGATGCTGCGGATGCGGCGGGATTTGTGGGACGCGGTGATCGATACCAACCTCGGGTCCTGCTTCAACATGTGCAAGCTGACGTTCGAGGGCATGCGCGAACGCAAGTTCGGCCGCGTGGTCAATGTCGGCTCCATCAACGGGCAGGCGGGCCAGTACGGGCAGGTGAACTACGCGGCGGCGAAGTCGGGCATCCACGGCTTCACCAAGGCCCTGGCGCAGGAAGGCGCGCGGTTCGGCATCACGGTGAACGCGATCGCGCCGGGCTATGTGGATACGGAAATGGTGCGCGCGGTGCCGGGCGAGGTGCTGCGGAAGATCGTCGCCAAGATCCCGATGGGGCGTCTGGGCCATGCCGAGGATATCGCGCGCGGCGTGGCGTTCCTGACGGCGGATGATGCCGATTTCATCACCGGATCGACGCTGTCGATCAACGGCGGGCAGCACATGTACTAGACGGGCGCGGGCGGTGGGCAGCCACCGCCCGGTTCGTTTCAGCGTCGCGCGATCCCGGCCTGGACCAGCGCGGAAAGATCGGGCTCGCAAAAGCCCAGCGGCATGGCGTCCAGTTCATCCCGGCTGCGCGGGAAGCCCATCACGCAGCGGTCACTGTCGAACAGGCCGGACAGCCTCGCGGTATTCTTCACGATCATGCGGGCGACGCGTTCGGCGGTGGCATTGGGGTCGCGGTCCGCGCGGTCGATCAGGCCCCGGTCCATCAGGCGGGACAAGGACACGACGATCACCCGCTGATCAGCCTGGGGATGCCGCCACGACACCGCGAAGTTGAACCGGGCCGGTGGCAGACGGATGTCGTCTGCGACCAATAGCACCTGCATCCGCCGCCCCGTCGCCGCCCAGTCGATCGAGGCGGCGAAGCCCTGCGCCACGGCCGACCCATCCATTGTCCCGACCATGCCGCGCAACGCGGCGGGATCGTAGTTCGCGGGCATCGCTCGGACCGGCGGCACCAGGCTTCGGCCGAGTTCCGCCAGCAAGGGCGGCATGAACCGTTGATCGGTGATCCCGGGGCTGACATGAAGCACGAGCCCCGCCGGCGCCACCAGCTCCGCCGCCGGCGCAGGCCGGATCGGCAGGAGCCCGGCCAGCACCAGCACGCCTGCCCGCATCGCCCTCAGGACACATGTTTTCATCATGCCGCCGAAATACCTGATCTGGCTCGAAGCCGTCGATCCCACCCGCTGCGAAAGCGGGGAATGGTCACGTGAGAGCCTCTGGAGTGCTGACGATCCCGCCGCCAGCGACGCCATGGCGATTGCCAACGACGCCCGGATCGCCCACCTGCGCGCCGCCCTGCCCGGGCTGGAGGTCGCCGGCAACCGCACCGACATGCTGGAGGACGTGCTGGAGGAGGACCTTCCGCCCGAGGTCATGATCCGCCGCTTCCACCGCATGCGCGTCGTGACCGGGCCGTGGGAGGGCGGGGATATCGAGATCATCCTGCTGGATGACGTGGCGCAGGTGTCGATCGGGATGGCGCCCGGGCGGACGGTGGGGGACCTCGGGCGGGCGCTGGAGGGGCTGCTGAAGGCCTTCACGCGCGCGACCGGATTGCAGCCAATGCTGGCCGGGACCACACGGCTCGCCCCGATGACCGAGATCGTCGCCGCGCTGGTGGTCCGGCATGGGAAGCACTATGCCCAGTTTGAATCGCGGGGGCGGCGGGAGGCGCTGCTGGTCAGGCTGGGGGTGCCCTCGGCCGTGATCCTGACGGCGCTGGCCTGGGCCACGGCGGCGGCGATCGTGTTCCTGGCGATACGCGTGGGCACGGAGATGGCGGCGGCCGACCCCGACCGTCCGATGCGGTTCGTCACCCAGGCGGTGCCGCCGCCCGGCGTGTTCCTGGGCGTGTTCCCCGATTTCATGCTGGATGGCCAGGTGGTGGAGACCGGAGAGCCCGTCCGCCTGCCGGTCTATCGCGACCAGGCGCTGCGGGCCGGGCCCGGAGCGCCTTTCACCGTGCTGCCGACGACTCTGCCGGCCAGCCCCTATGTGCTGAAGGCGCGCTACGACCAGAACCAGCCGCTACTGCGCCTGGGTCCGGTCGCGATGACCTGGGTCGGCGGGCTGGCGGTGGTGCCGATGGGGCTGTGGGGCGCTCTGGTCGGGCGGCCCTGGTGGAAGACCCCGCCCGAACGGCGGGACGCGCTGCGCCGGCGCACGTCGCGGATGCTGCTGGGACTGGCGCAGATCGCGGGGCTGATGGCAGCCGTCGCCCTGGCGCGGACGTGGCTTTAGGCCGGATGCGCCCCTTGGGGTGAGCGCCGCCGGCGGCTGAACAGCACGCCCAGGCCCAGCGCCAGCAACCCGAGGCCCACGGGCTCCGGCACCTCGGTGGCGATATTGTCGATGGCGGTGTTCACCAGCCCACCGCCCAAGGCCACCCACTCGAATGACGTCACCGCCGTCGTGCTGGTGAAGCCGAGATAGGTCTTGTCGTTCTGGTCGCCGGGAAAGCTGAAACTGTCCAGCAGGGTCTCGGCGTTGAACACGTTGATCTGCAACGGCCCCAGGCCGTTCAGATAGACATCGAAGCCAACCGCGTGCCGGGGCGCGTCGAAGGCGACGGAGAAATGCTCCTCCCCATTCGCCGTCAGCACGGTCGTGGTCAGCGGCACCGCGACGCCCGCGCCGAACTCGCTGCCGCCGGGGGGATAGATGTAGACATTCGGGAAGGGCACGCCGCCGGCAAGGGGCGTGAAGGTCAGCCCGTTATGGCTGAATCCGGGGATCGGGGCGTGCAGGGGGAATCCGGTGATCTCAAAGCTCTCGATCACCGCGGTCGAGGCGGCGCCATCGAAGGCGGCCTGGCTGGTGAAGAACGTCACGCCGGCGGTGGCCGGGGCGGCGACGCTCAGAACGCCGAGGGCCAGGACGGCAACGAAGCAGGGGCGACTCTGATTCATCAAGGTGATCCAAATTCCGAGGTTTTGTATAAAAATATTGCGTCCGCTTCGCAAGACGCCGTCGCCCTTCCACCGCGTGGCTTTCCCCGGCATCATCGGGGCAACCGATAAAAGGGCTCCAGGATCATGAACGCACCCACCAACACGCGGTATCGCCATCTCGAGGCGCATAAATTCGCCGGCTCCATGGGGGCCGAGATCACCGGCGTCGATCTGTCGCAGGATGTCTCGGACGAAGTCCTGGCGGAAATCCGGGCAGCGTTGCTGGACAACCTGGTGATCGTGTTCCGCGACCAGGATTTCACCCCCGCGCAGCAACTGGCCTTCGCCCGCCGCTGGGGCGATATCCATTTCCACCCCTTCATGAAGGGCATGGACGACTACCCGGAAATCCTGGAGATCGTGAAGCGCCCGACCGACAAGAAGAATTTCGGGGGGACCTGGCATACGGACCAGATGTTCTCTCCGCGGCCGGCGATGGGAACGATGCTGTATGCCAAGGAAGTGCCCTCGGCCGGCGGGGATACGCTGTTCGCCAATCTCTACCTTGCCTATGACGCGCTGTCGGACGGGATGAAGAAGCTGGCGGGGCAGTTGAAGACCGTCTGCGCGGGCGACAATTTCCGCCACGACGGTGGGAAGTCGCGGCGGGAGACCTATCCGGGCCAGATCAACTCCATGACCGTGGTCGATCCGGGCAAGGAACAGACCGTCAGCGTGCACCCTCTGGTCCGCACCCATCCGGAAACGGGCCGCAAGGCGCTGTATGTCGGCGCGCATGTGCAGGCGCTGGACGGGCTGACCGAGGCGGAAGCCCAGCCGCTGATCGACTATTTCATGCAGCACGCGACCAAACCCGAGTTCACCGCCCGGGTGCGCTGGCAGACCGGGACCATGACGTTTTGGGACAATCGCTGCACCCAGCACAACGCAATCAACGACTACCCGGCCGAGACTCGGATCATGCACCGCATCACCGTCTGCGGCGACGCCCCCTTCTAACCTCCGCCCCGTCGCGCTCGGCTGTGTCGGGGGGATGACGAGCGGGCCGTGGGAGCCGCCCGCTTTACCGCATCCCCGCGACACGGCAGGGTCGCGCGATCGGAACCCCGCCAGATGCGAATCCCCCCTCCTGCTCCCTCCTCGGGCGATGACGACCCCCGGTCTCGACGGCCACGGGAAGCCCCTGCCCCCACGTTGGACTCCCTGCGGGAGGCCGCGTTGCGCTACCTCGCCCGTCATGCCGCGACCGAGACGAGCCTGCGGCAAATTCTGACCCGCCGCGTCGACCGCTGGGTGCGCGCGCAACCGGACGCCGAGGCGGCCGCCGATACGCTCCCCGCCGCGCGGCAGGCGATCGAGGCCGTGATCGCCCGCCTGGTGGAACTCGGTGCCGTGAACGACGCGGCGTTTGCCAGCACCCGTGGGCTGGGGCTGCTGCGGTCCGGCGTGTCCCGCCGCGGGGTCGCCGCCCGCATGGCCGCCAAGGGGATCGACCCCGCCGAGGCCGTCGCCGCCCTGCCCGAGGACGCGGACAGCGAACTCGCCGCCGCCCTGGTGCTGGCCCGAAAGCGTCGTCTCGGACCCTTCAGCGCCAACGAGGCCGACGATCCGGATGCCCGAAGGCGCGCCTTCGGCATCCTCGCCCGCGCCGGCTTCCCCTCCGACATCGCCCGCCAGGCGCTGGCGATGGAGCGGGAAGAAGCCGAGGCCCGCATCTTCGCGCTGCGGCAATAGGGGCGTACTTGCGCGCATTGGCGTTTCTTCTGCTGCTGGCCGGATGTGCGGCCCCCCCCGAGGCGCCGGTGGCGGCGGGGCCGGCCGGGGCGCCGCAAGGTCCCTGGCGGGAGCAGATCCATTGGGTGCCGCTGCATGACGCGCGGGGGCAGACGCATTTGTTGCAGACAAGGATATGCCGTCCGCTGGGCACCCGGCCCGCCCCGGTTGTGCTGATCAACCACGGCTCCCCCGCGCGCGGTAGTGAGCGGGCGTCACGTCGGCCGCCATCGTGTGATTCGGAGGCGGCGCGCTGGTTTCTCGATCGCGGGTTCATGGTGGTGGCCGGAATGCGGCGGGGACATGGCGGCTCGGGCAGCGAACTGGCCGAGACCTCGGGCGGATGCGACGTGGCCGGGTTCGTCCGGGCGGGGCGGGAGAGCGCGCGGGACCTGGATGCGCTGGTGAATTACACGGCCACCCTGCCCTATGCCTGGCCGAACGCCATGGTGATGGTCGGGCAATCGACCGGAGGCTGGGCGACGATCGGCTACAACAGCGTGGCGCATCCGCGGGTGACGGCGATGGTGAACATGGCCGGCGGGCGGGGCGGGCATTACCAGTTGATGCCGAACAACAATTGCCGGCCGGACCAGTTGGTGCTGGCGGCCGGGGTCCTGGGGAAAACGGCGACCACGCCGATGCTGTGGGTCTATACTGAGAATGACTCGTTCTTCGGCCCCCGGCTTGCCACCGCGTTGCACGATGCCTTCACCCGCGCTGGCGGCAAGGCCGAGATGGTCCGCCTGCCGGCGTTTACCGAGGACGGGCACACGCTGTTCTTTGGGCGCGGGGGTTCGTTGATCTGGGGGCCGCTGGTGGAACGGTATTTGGCGGGACGGCGGTAGGGGGGCTCTGTCCGGGGGCGTAGTTCCCTCGTCGCGGCGGCCCTTCCCTCGTCGCGGTGGCCTTTCCTTCGTCGTGGCGGGCGCAGGCCCGCCATCCACGACTCAGGTTGGGCCGGCACCGCAAGACGTAGGTGGCGGGCCGGAGCCTGTCCTCGGGCCGGCTTTTCGCCGGGCCCGGGGGCCCGCCACGACGGGGTCGGGCCGCCCGTGCGCTCGAGCACAGCGCCCGCTCCCTCCAACCGAGCCGACGTGCGCCTTGAGCGAGCGGTTCCCGCCCTACCGCTCGCTGAACAGCACCCCGCCCTTGGCCTTGTTGTCCTTCGACGATTCCACGATCTGCACCATCACCGCCTCGGCTGGGGAATTGAAGTGCTTGACCACCGCGGCGGTGATGTCCTGGATCAGGGCTTTCTTCTGCTCCTTTGAGCGGCCTTCGATGGCATAGACATAGATTTCCGGCATGGGACGGCCTCCGTCAGCGCAGTTCTTCGAGGATGGGCATCAGGTACTGGGCAAACAAAGCCGGGTTCTCGGCGAAGGGAAAGTGCCCGATGCCGGCCATCGCCTGGAAGCGGACGCCGGGGATTTTCGCCGCCGTCGCTTCGGACGCCTCGACCGTGCAGGAGTAGTCATATTCCCCCGTCAGCATAAACAGGCGGGCGCGGTTGGTGTCGATCTTGCCCACCCGTTCCCGCGCGTCCCAGTCGCCGGAGTAGAAGGCGATG
>CANJSR010000011.1 GCA_947476855.1 Acetobacteraceae bacterium | reverse complement strand
GGAAAGCCGTGGGTGGTGGCCCTGCGGCCACCAAGACGAGGAGGGACGGTCGCGGGCTCCGGCGACCAGCACGGCACCGGCGACCGAACCCCATTCCAGCCGGTCAGGCAGGCGCGAACAGGCGGTCGTCGCTGGCGGTGCTGGCTTCCACGAAGGGATCGATTTCCCCCTGGAACGCCGCGTCGCGTTGCAGGACCGGCATCACCTTGTCGGCGAACAAGCGCATGCTGTTTTCCGACAGATGGTGCGGCATGCTGCCGAAGGAGAACTCGGTCACCAGGTGGTCCATCCCGGTCAGCCGGCGCAGTTCGGCGATCTGCTGGATGCAGTCGTCCGGCGTGCCGGCGATCTGGATGCTGACGTAGAAATCCGTGGCCTTCGCGCGGAAGCTGTCTTCCTTCATCTTCGTGTAGGTCTTGGCGAGCTTTCCGTAGGACTCGTACCCCTTCACGTTCGAAAGATGCCCGTCCGAGAAGTGGTAGTGGTTGTCGATCGAGTCCCACTTTTCCGCCAGATAGGTGGTCGCCCAATCCCGCGCTTCTTCCCGCGTTGGCGCGCAGGCGACGTTGGTCAGGATGATCGGCGGGCGCGGCGTATGCCCGACCGAGCGGATCATCTGGCGATACCGATGGATGTCCTCGGCCGCCTTGGCCCATTCGTTCTGCATGACCACCAGCATCCCGAAGCCCAGCTTCGCCATGACCTCGGCGGACTCAGGGCTGACCGATGACGCATAGAACCGCCGTTCCGGGTGGGAGATCGGGCGGGGGCGGATCGACATCCTGGGGATCTTGAAGAACTCCCCGTCCCACTCGAACGTCTCGTTCTCCAGCGCCTTGATGATGAGCTGGGCGGACTCGACGAAGCGCGGGCGGGCCTCGTCCATCGGGATACGGAAGCCCTCGTATTCCACGGTGGCGGCGCCGCGGCCGAAGCCCATCAGGGTCCGCCCGCCGCTGATGATGTCCAGCAGCGCGATCTGTTCGGCGACGCGGATCGGGTCATGCCAGGGCAGCACGACGACGCAGGTCCCGAGCGTGACGCGCTTGGTCCGGCCGGCGTAATAGCTGAGCAGCTGGAGCGGCGCCGGCGACATCGAGTAGCCGGTGAAATGATGCTCCAGCGCCCAAAGCGAGTCGAAGCCCAGAGGTTCGGCCAGGTCACCGATCGCCATATGCTCATGATAAAGGGCGGCATCCGGACGGCCAGGCTGGGCGAGGATGCTGAGCGCGGTTCCGACTTTCATTTTTGACTACTCCCTTGGTCAGGCTTTGGGTTCAGCGCAGGGGCGAGAAGGCGCTGGGCATCACCATCAGGTTTTCCTGCTTGACGACGATGCCGGACGCGGCGCCTCCCGGTGGCCAGAGGCCGCGGGCGACGGCTTCGGCCCGGATGCGCTGGCGTTCGGCGGCGTCGCGGTACGCCCAGACATGGACCCATTTATTGAGCGCCCCGAACTCCGAGTACCAGGCGCCGACCAGCGGTGACAGTTTCTGGCGTTCGTCGATCTTCTTGGACCAGCGATCGATCATCTCGGGGATCGCGCCGGGGATCATCGTATAGGCACGAATTTCGAAGATCGGCCCGACGTCGCGCGGATCGAGATTCGGGGAGAACGGGGCGGGGATGAAGATTTCGCTCTGTTGGGAAACGGTGAATTCACGGATCGGCGGCGGCCAGCCTTCTTCCTTGGCGGCGGCGGCGCGGACTTCGGCGCGATGTTCGAAGCTCTCATACGGCCAGACATGCATGATCTGGTTCAGCGGGCCGATTTCGGTGTGCCAGAAGGCGGCGAGGCGGGAATGCTTCTCCCGGATCGGCAGGGCGGCGCCGAAGCGCTTCTCAGCTTCGGCCAGCGTGGCCGGGCGGAGCTGGTAGGTCCGCATTTCGATGATCATTGTTTTCCTCCCCGACGGATGGGTCCTGCCCGCAGCGTAATCCCGGCGGCGGGTGGTGTCACGTCGCGGGGTCGGGTTCGGCGGGTTGCGTTAATCGGCTGTGATAACGGGTCCGGCCTGGCGGTACGTTGCCGGGAACGTTCCGGACGCTTGCAAGGATTGGTACGGAACGTTCCATAACGCACCGAGCAAATTCCGCCTTCAAGCCCGGGTTTTCCCACGGAATTTAGCGCCTCCTATGCCGCCTCGTTCCGCACATATTTAGTTACAGATAGGCGCCGACTCTTTTCTCGTTGAATCTACGCAGAATTCACTGACTCCGGCTTGTCGGGTTTCCGACCCCCCGTTAAGTTTGAAATTGTCTGAAATGAGCTCAACGTTGACTCTGCCTCGGCTGGACGGTGTTGTCTTTTTAATTCTCCATGGCGTTCTGTTTCTACAACCATGGATGGCAATATGCGTATCTACCAGTCCGTGGCAGGAAATAAACCGTCACGTGAGCGACAAGAACGGGGTTCGGGTATGGGAGACTGCGATCGTTGGATCGATCGTGCGATCCGTTGTCAACTCGACCGATCGAGCCTGACGGCCGAGCGGGAGAGGGAACTTCTGGTTGGGTATCAGGTCGGTGGGAGCGAGGCTGTACGGCAGGCAGCGTTGACGGAGTTGTGGGAGAGTCACAGCAAACTCGTTGTTGCCATCGCGACCCGTTACCGTCGTTCCGGAATCGAACTGCTTGACCTGATCGGCGCGGGCCACCTTGGGCTGCACACCGCGATCTCTCGTTTCGACACAACCCGGGTCGATACCAGATTGTCATCATTCGCCATAAGCTGGATACGCTGGGCGGTGACCGATCATATCCGGCGTAACACGTCTGTCATGCGACTCCCAGAGTCGAACGTTCACAGGCAACTTTACTCCATGCGAGAGAAATTAACGCGCGATGCGCGCATGAGTTGTGTTCGTGACGGCGTGGAGCCCACCGAGCACGAACTGCATGAACGCATCGGCCAGCGCATCGGCATGAGCGGACAGGAAGTCGCGAGCAGCCTGCGCCTGCTGGCCGGCGGCGTGGTCAGCCTGCACAACACCAACGACGGCTCCGACACTGCCCCGGGGCTGGAGGCCACGCTGCGGGACGACACCGCCGCCACCGAGGACGATGTGATCCACCGGCTCGACCATGCCAAGGCGCGCCGGCGGGTGATCGAACTGGCCGGGGAAATCCTGGGAGACCGGGAGCGTGCCGTCTTCCTCGCCCGCTGCATGGCGGACCGCGATGAACCCGCGACGCTGGAAACCCTGGCCGCGCGCCATGGCGTCACGCGGGAGCGGATTTATCAGTTGGAGACGAGCGCCAAGCGCAAGATCGCGACGGCCCTGCGGAATGAGGGGTATGAGCGTCCGGAGTCGGAGGGCCGGGTCATCCCGCTTCAGCGGGCGGCGTCCCATGCCGCCCGTAAGCAGCCGATGCCGCGGCCGGCCGCGCGGTTCGCGCTTTCGACCGTACCGGCCTGACGCCCTACTGCTGGGGCGTCTGGGCCGCCTTGGCATCGAGTTCGGCGAGCGCCTGGCGCACTTCCTCGGGCGTCAGGTCGGCGGCGAGGATCCGTTCCGCCTCGGCGCGTTTCCCCGACATGGCCAGGACCACAGCGTAATCATGGCGCACTTTGCGGGATGCCCCGGGGGCGGACGCCAGGGGTTGGATCAACGGCAGTGCCCGCGCGCCCTGCCCGCTCATGGCCAGTGACAACGCGAGATTGACCTGCGCCGCGTGCAGTTCGGGGTTCAGCCCCAGCGCCTGGCGGTAGGCCGCCTGGGCGTCGGCGTGGCGCCCTTGCAGGTCGCGGGCAATGCCCAGGTTGTTCAGCGCGACGACGTCCCGCGGCTCCTTCCCCAGGACCTCCAGGAACAACCGTTCGGCGTCGGCCGGATCGGTGCCCAGGCGCAGGCGGCCAAGGCCGGTCTTCGCGCGGGTGGACCCTGAATCGAGGCTGAGCGCCCGTTCGAAGCTGCCGGTGGCGGCGTCGTGACGGCCCAGCATGGTCAGCGCGTCACCCTGGATTTCCAGCGCGCCAACGTTGCTCGGGCTATTGGCCAGGATCCCGCCGGCGACCTGCAACGCCACCTGCGCCGATCCGCCGCGCAACGCCGCCTCGGCCACGTTCAGCCCGGCCGAGGACGGGGACAACTCGCGTTCGACGGGCCCGCCGCAGGCGGTCAGAGCCAGCAGCAGCAGAAGGGTGGGTGTTCGCATGGCCCATCGCGCTAGCAGGACCGGCACGGGATCGCAACCGGTCATCCCCGATCTGGATCGATCAAGGGTTGAACATCTTCATGACCTGCAACATCGCGGGACCGCCGGCGATCAGGAACACGCAGGGCAGGATGAAGACGATGGTCGGCATCGTCAGCATGACCGGCAGCCGAGCAGCCTTCGTTTCCATTTTGACGAGCATCTCGTGGCGAAGTTCGCTGGACAGGGTCTTGAGCGCGTCGGTCAACGGCGTGCCATACTGGATCGTCTGCACCAGCGTGGAACCCAGCCGCTTGAGGCTGTCGAGCTCGGTCCGCAGGCCGAGATTGGTCAGGGCGATGCGGCTGTCGCTGAGGACCTGAAGCTCATTCGCCGTCATCGCGAATTCATAGGCGAGTTCGCGATAGGCGGTCCGCAGTTCGGCGGCGACGCGGATCACCGCGGGGCCGAGGCCGAGGCCTGCCTGCGCGCAGATCACCATCATATCCAGCGCGTCCGGCAGCGCCTCCTCCAACCTGCTCACATATCGCGCTCGGCATTTTCCGACGACCCAGTCGGGCAGCAGCAGGCCGGCCACGGCGGCGATCGCGGGGCACAGGGACCGCAACGAGCCCGACCATTCCATGTGATACGCGAGGGTCCAGGCGATGATCGGCAGCGCGATCAGCAGTACGATCTTGCAGCCGACGAAGACCGCGATGCCCTGGCTGGTCGACATGCCGGATGCGGCGAGCATCTTCTCCAGGTCCGACATGGTTTTCTTTGAAACCAGGCCGGTCCGCATGATCGTCTGGCCGACCGATGTGACCCAGCGCATGAACGCCTCCCGGGTCGCGGTCAGGTCGGTGCCGGAGCTGTCGACGACGCGTTCGCCGTGAATGACACGGACGCGGTTGGCCATACGCTCCTGCCGGTTCATGTCGCGCACCAGCATCAGCGCCGCGACGAACATGGCGAGCAGCAGGACCGCGCCGCCGCTCAGCAGCAACTGGATCATCATCGTGGCAGGCTCCGCTTGATGATCGCGCGGATCAGCAGCAATCCGCAGGTGAGGGACACGGCCGCGCCGCCCAGCATCGACTGCCCGCTTGGGTTGGTGAACAGAAGGCTGATGTAGGGCGGGTTGATGAGGTAGAGCGTGGTGCCGGTGCAGAAGGGCAGGAAGGCCAGGATCACCGCGCTCGCCCGTGCTTCGGAGGTCAGCGCCTTGCCGCGCGACTTCAGGGCAGCGCGCTTGCGGATCACGTCGGCGAGGTTTTCGAGCGTGTCGCTCAGCGTGCCGCCGGTCTGGTTCTGCAACGCCAGCGCGGTGGCGAAGAACCGGTATTCCGGCAGGCCGGAACGGCGGGCAAGTTCGATGACGCCTTCTTCCAGCGACGATCCGATCGCGACCTGGTCGACCAGGCGGGCGAATTCTCCGGCGGTCGGGCTGGCGCATTCGCGGGAGACGATGCGGATCGCCTCCATGACCGGAATGCCCACGCGGATGGCGCGGACGATCAGCGCCAGCGCGTCGGGGAACTGCTGGAGCAGCTTGGTGCGGCGGCGGTTCTCGATCCACCCGAAATAGTTGCGGCAGAGCAGGATCCAGACCACCGGCACGGCGAACAAGGAGCCGGAACCGAGGAACTCCGCCGTCAGGCTGCGGCTGAACAGCGCGAGCATCAGCGCGACCGCCAGCACGATCCACCACTTGATCGGATACAGCGCGGTCTTTTCCGGATCGAACCCGAACAGGGATGCGAGGGATCGCAGCACGCCCTTCTTCTCGGACGGCGGCGGGGCGGTGAAGGCGGCGGTCTCGGACTTCGCCAGGCGCGCATGGGACGAAACGACCGCTGTCAGGCGCACGTTCCGTCGGTCCCGCTGCTGCTGCGCGCGGGACACGAGCACGCCGCTGAACGCCAGCCCGATCAGGCACAGGCAGGCGCCGCTCAGCAGGAAGACTTGCAGCGGGCCGATGTTCATTCGCCGGATCCTTCATCCAGCGCGGCCTTCCAGGCCCGTTCCAATCCGAAATAGGTCAGGCGGCGCTGGAAGCTGGGGGGCACGCGGCTGACCTTGTAGCGGCCGAACAGCCGGCTGTCGGGGCCTTCGCCCAGGACCTCGTACTGGAAGATGTCGTTCAGGGTGATGACCTCCCCTTCCATGCCGCAGACCTCGGTCACCTGGGTGACACGGCGGCCGCCGTCGCGATGCCGCTCCACCTGGATGATCAGGTCGATGGCGCCGACGATCTGGGTGCGGATGGCCTTCGCGGGCAGGCCCATGTTGCCCATCTGCACCATGTTCTCGATACGGGTCAGGGCGTCACGGGTCGTGTTGGCGTGGATCGTGGACATGCTGCCGTCATGGCCGGTGTTCATGGCCTGGAGCATGTCGAAGGCCTCGGCGCCGCGGACCTCACCGATGATGATACGATCGGGCCGCATCCGCAGCGCGTTGCGGACCAGGTCGCGCTGGGTGATCTCTCCGCGTCCTTCCAGGCTGGCGGGGCGGGTTTCCAGGCGCACCACATGCGGCTGCTGGAACTGCAACTCCGCCGCGTCCTCCACCGTCACGACGCGTTCGCCGACGTCGATCAGGCGCGACATGGCGTTCATCATGGTGGTCTTGCCGGACCCGGTGCCGCCCGAGATCACGACGTTCAGCCGGCATTGGGACGCGATCTCCAGGATGCGGGCGACCGGCAGGGTCAGTGCCTTCCACTCGATCAGCTTGGCGAAGTCGATCGCTTTCCGGCCGAATTTCCGGATCGAGAGATACGGGCCATCCAGCGCCAGAGGCGGGAACACGATGTTGACGCGCGATCCGTCCGCCAGGCGCGCATCGACCATGGGGCTGGATTCATCGATCCGCCGACCGACCGCCGAGGCGATGCGCTGGCAGATGTTCATCAGATGCGCGGTGTCACGAAACCGCACGTTCGACAGCACGACCTTGCCGCTGCGCTCGACAAAGGTCTTGTCCGGGCCGTTGACCATGATGTCGGCGATCGACTCATCGTCCAGCAGGGGTTCCAGCGGTCCCAGGCCCAGGATGTCGTGGACCAGTTCCTCGGCCAGGGCGCGCTGTTCGCGGGCGTTCATGTGAACGCGGCGGTCGGTGGCCATTTCGGATATCAGCCGCTCGACATCGCCGGTCAGGCGATCGGCCGGCATGGTGGCGACGACGTTCGGGTCCAGCCGAGCCAGGCAGGCGGTGCGGAGGTCGAGGATGGCGGCGTCGGCGATCGGGTTCGCGATGGGCTGCGGTTCGGCCGGCGGTCGCGGTTCCGGCGGATGCCGGGGCACGGCGATCATGTCGGGCGGCAAGGCCGGCTGCTGGACGCGGCGCCCGAAAGAGGGAACGGGCGTGGTCATCAGCCTCTCCGACGAAACCAGGGCCAGCGCTTCTTCTGCGCGCCCTCGGCGTCACGCAGCGCATCCGACGCGGCGTCCAACAGCCGCTGGGAGGCGACCTGGCGGGCCAGTTCCACGATGGCGGAACGCAGGCCGCCGCTGGTGTTGATCGCAGGCTCCCCCAAGGTCGCCGCGTTGCCGAGTTGGCGGGGCATGTCCTGGATCGCCACGTCGACCTTCATCTTCAACGCGTCCTCCACCTGCCGGCGGGTCAGGCCGCCGGTGATGCCGATACGGTTGAGCACGACGATCGCGCGCTGGTCCTGCGTGCGCCCGCGGGGCAGGGACAGCAGCCGCACCGTGTCGCGGACGGACGCCAGGGTCGGGTCCATGACCAGCACGCGCTGGTCCACCAGTTCCAGCAGGTTCCGATACAACGGCACCGGCGCGAAGGGCGTGTCGGCGATGATGAAGTTGTAGCGCTGGCGCAGCGAACTCATGAGGGCGCCGGCCGCGCCATCGGCATGGGTGACCGGAACCGTGACCTTCTCCTCTCCGGCCAGCACATGCAGGCGATCGGCCACCGGCTGGGCGGCGCGTTCGGCCAGCAGGGAGTCAATCCGCTCGGGCGTTTCCAGCGCCATCCGCAGGCCCTGCCCGGGCTGGATCCCCAGCATGAAGGCCGTGGCGCCCAGATGCAGATCGGGATCCAGCAGCACGGTATGCCGGCGCATCTTCACGCCGAAATGCCAGCCGAGGTTGACCGCGATCGTCGTCGCCCCCACGCCCCCCCTCACCCCCGTCACCGAGATCGCTCGGCCGCCCAGCGCGACATCCGCGGCGGGCATGTGGCCGGTGACGCTGGCGCCGAAATGGCGCGAGACCTTCTCTCGGGTCAGGGGCTTGGCCAGGTATTCGGTGGCGCCGAGGGTGCGGGTCACCTCCCGGTAGAAATCGACGTTTTCGATGTCGCCGATGACCAGCACGCAGACGTCCGGTTCCACCACGTTGGACAGTTCGGCCAGCGCGCTGAGCGGCTGTTCCTCTCCGCTGACATCGACGATCAGGACCTTGGGCGTCGCCTGCTTCTGCATGGCCGCGATGGCCGCGCGGATACCGCCGCGCCGCAGATCGACGGCCTGGGCCTGGACCTCACCAAGCCCGTCCTGCAACGCCTCCTCGGACTTGGCGTCCGAGACGAAGGCGACCAGCGACGGACGGTCATGGCGCGCGTCGAGCGCGCTGGCGGTGGGGAGTGCGCCATCAACGGGCATGGTTCTAGCCTCCTGACCCCGAGCCGCCACCAGAACCGCCCGAACCGCCGCCGCCCTGGTTGCCACTGGATGAGGACCCATTGGCGGACGGCAGGGGCTTGGGCCGGTCGATGGCCAGGCGATCCACCGCGAGGATGGACGGCTGGCTGTGCTGCCGGGTGGTACCGCGGCCGCTGATCATGTCCTTGGGATCAGCGACCATGGCGGCGATGTTGGCGGAATTGGAGCCGGTGGGGCGCCAGACATCCGTCCGCCGATAGGGGTCGCGGTCCATGCAGCCCGCCAGGGCCACGGTGGCGCACAAAACCCCCAGGATGCGTGTCCTGCCGCTCATTGCACGATGAATCCCGCGTCGCCCGGAATGCGGATCGGCACGGCCGGACGCTTGTCCGCGACCTGGCGCATCAGCAGCAGACGCTCGATGTCGGTGGGGGAGGTGTAGTTGTCCGTCGGCAGGTGCAACGACGCCACGTTGTTCACCGGGCGGACGATATAGGGGGTGATCACGATCACCAGTTCCTTCTCGACCTTGTCGAACCCGTTGCGCCGGAACAGGGAGCCGACGACGGGCACATCGCTCAAGCCAGGCAGGCCGTTGCCGGTGTCGACAGTGCTGGTCTGCAGCAGGCCGGCGATCGCGAAGCTCTGGCCGCTGCCCAGTTCGACCGTCGTTTCGGCGCGACGGACGGTCAGAGCGGGAACGGTCAGGACGGTGCCGGCGCTGGCGAGGTTGACGCTGTTCTGCTGGCTCAGTTCGCTGACTTCGGGACGCACATGCAGGTTGATCCGGCCCGAGCTGTAGACGGTCGGCACGAAGGTCAGCATGACGCCGAAGTTCTTGTAGGAAATGGTGACCTGGTTGTTCTGCTGGCTGACCGGAATCGGGTATTCGCCGCCGACCTGGAAGCTGGCGGATTGCCCGCTCATGACCGTCAGGTTCGGTTCGGCCAGAACCTGCGCCAGATTGTCCTTGGCCAGCGCGTCGATCACGCCGTTGAAGTTCGCACCAGGGCAGACACCGATCAGGGACGCGGAGCCACCGCAGTTCAGCAGGTTGTTGTTGGCGTTCAGCATCAAGGCCGGGGTGCCGGCGATGCTGCCGATCGTCGCCAGGGCGGACCAGTTGATGCCCAGGTTCCGCACGACCTGCCTCGACATTTCCGCGATGCGGACATGCAGCGTGACCTGGATCGGGGCCTCGATCGTCAGTTCGTTGCTGACCATGCCGTTCTCAGGAACGTAACCCTTGGCGATCGCGACGGCCTGCGCGGCATCGGCCGGGCTGGCGACACCGCCGCTCAGCAGCAGACCCTTGGCCTGGGCGCGCACCTGCACGCGGCTGCCGACGACCAGGCGGCCGATGGCGGCCTGGGCTTCCCGCGCGCCGAAGCCGGATGGCTGCACGGTCACGTCGAATTGCCGGATCACCTGTCCGTTCGCATCCATCGCGGCCACCGTCGTCTGGCCCGATCCGACGCCGAACACGAACAGGCTGGTCGCGCTGGCGGGCCGGACCTCGGCCACTTTCGGATCGGCGACGAACACATTGGCCGCGGGCTGGTCGAGCGTGACGATCCGGCCAGCGCCTGCCTCCATCGTCACGGACGCGGCCGAGCGGTTGGGTGTCGCCGCGATGGCGCCGAGGGCGAGGATGCTGGCGAGAACCAGCCGTTGCAGGAACCTGTGCATCAGAACTTGAACTCCTTTGCCGCGGTGCCGCCCTGGAAAATGCGGATGACGTTCTCTCCGGCCGGCGCGGCTTCGGCGCCCAGGGCCGGAGAGACGTCGCGCGCCCAGATCGGTCGTGTGGTCTGTTCAGCCATTTCGGTCGGGTCGGTCGCCGAACGGAGAGAGAGGGAAAGGCGGCCGAGGCGCATGGCGACCGAGAGCCGTTCGGCGTGCTCCGCCGCAACCTCCAGCGTGACGGTGCGGCTTTGTGGATCGGCGCCAACGGGTGCCGCGCCCTGGATCAGCTGCTGGTCGATGGCGATGACGCGCGTGTTGCGCAGGACCGTCTCGGCCGCGACACGACGGCCCATCGGCAACGCGGTGTCGGAAAGCGTCTGCGTCAAAATGACGTCGACACGATCACCAGGCCAGATCAGACCGGCCGAACCGCTTGTCGCGTCGACGCCGATCGTGATGCCGCGCATGCCGGCGCCCAGGACGGCGGCGAGGAACCCGTGTTCCCCCGGCTTCACGACGGCTTCCGTGCGGATCATCTCACCGGCGCCGAAGCCGCGACGCACCATGGAACCGACGATCAGGTTGCGCGCATCCGGGGAGTCCGCGATGGCGCTCAGATCGAGGCCGTCAATCATGACCTCTTTCGCGACCAGGTCCTCGGGCTTCAGCAGGGAACCGGCATGAACGGCCCGGGCGGTGACCAGGATCATTTTCTTGGTCTGCGCCACGACCTTCGCGGCCTCGGCCTTGGCCGCCACTTCGGACGGGGGCGGGCGGGTCGAAAGCCAGGCGACGGTGCCGAAGCCGGTCAGGCCGAGGGCCATCAGGGCGAAGAAGACGACTCGCAGGATCATGGCGCTTCACCCGTTCAGAAAAGGACAAACAACCCGCCCGCCGCGATGGCGCAGGCGTAGGGCAGCGGGCCGCCGCGATGCAGCCGCCACCGTTCGATGCGAAGGGCGCGGGCCGGCAGGGACAGCGGGCGCTGGGAAGGTGGCGGCGCCGGCATCGAGCGGCCGATCAGATAGACGACGGCCAGCAGGGCGCCCGCGATGGACATCACAAGGATGAAGTTCACAACATCACCTGGCGGAACGGCTATGGCGCCGGCGCCCATCAGCTTCACGTCGCCCCCGCCCATCCATCCGCGGCGCCAGCAGAAGGCGGCGAGCGCGAAGATGACGAAGCCGGCGATCAGTCCGGCGATCAAGGTATGGTCGATGGCGCGCGCGGCGATGCCGGTCAGAGCCAGTGCCAGCGCCAGTCCGTTCGGGACGGTGCGCGCGGCGACATCATGCAAGGCGGCTGCGACGAACAGAACGATGCTGACGGTGATCAGGGCCAGCCCAAGGACGGTCACCCATTCCTGCGCCACGACAATCTCCGCTACATCAAAATGGTTTCAAACGCGAAGGACGGCGGGCGCGACGGAGAGTGGTTCCGCCGCGCCGCACCGGTCATCCATGGCCGTTACGGCGCCTGGGATCAGAGGTTGGTGGCGATGTTGTTGAACTTGTTGGACAGGTCGCCGCCCAGGACGTTGAAGCCGACGGCGACGGTGGCGACGATCACGCCCGCGATCAGGCCGTATTCCAGGGCGGTCACCGCACGGCGGTCGGTCTTGAGGGCCAGCCAGGTCTTGACGAATTCGATCATAACAGTTGCTCCCACGCTATGTTTCCGATTGCCAAGGCGGGCTTTCGTTCCGTCCTTGTGCGAGGGAAATTAAGCATGCACCAGGTTGCCGGAAGGTTTCAGACTGGAAGATTATTCAATGTGAATGCTCCAGATATTGGGAATGTTCGTGAATGCGGCGACGACCGTCTTTCCAACGGTTCACGGTATCATCACGATCTGTTTGGGAGGCCGGCCCTAGAGATGGCGTGTTTCGTCATGGAACGATAACGCTTTATACCAACCGGCGTGACCACTGACTCTCCGGACGATGCGCCTTCGTCGTGGTGGCCGAAGGGCCACCATCCACGACTTTCCTGTTGAAAACACGGGAAAGCCGTGGGTGCTGGGCCTTCGCCCAGCATGACGAGGTGGAGCCGCAAAGGTCATCGCCAAGTTCGCCTGGTATCAGGCAATCAACGGGAACAGCGTACGGTTTCAAAATCGTTACCAGATAGCCGCTCAGCGCCCCGCTGGACGCGGTTCAATTTTAATGATCGACGGCGCCGTACCGGGCGCACTGGGCGTCCAAATCTTCATACCATGACTGGCTACTTGCTGACCCCCCGCCCCCAGACTCGCCGCCTCCACCCATTTCCCCATCACCGCTCGGCCGTACGGAATGCCGCGCGCCGGATCAGCGGAGTGATAGGTTTCAGTCGCAGCGGCCCAACTTCCAAAACGAGACTTGAGATCAGCCAGGAAGCGCGCCGCATAATGCGCGTTGGCGGAAGGATCGAACGCCAGGTCCAACGTCGCGAACGCGTTCGGATGATGAAGAAGGTTCACTTGAAAGCATCCGACATCGACGTTGCGATGCCCGCGGGACAAGGCCTCCGTCGCGATGCGGATGGCGGCTTCCTTGGTTTCCGCCAACTGCCCGGCGCCCGCCAGGTTGACCGCCCAGGGCCACGGGACAATGCGGCCGGTGGCGCGATCCAACCGGCCGCTTTCAACCCGTCCGATCGCAAGCAACAGGCCGTTTGGCAGGCCGAATGTACGCTCCGCCTCCATCCCCGCATGCTCACAGGGGGTCAGCGTGGCCGCCGCGGTGCCAGCCCCCATCAGCAGGAGAACAGGCACCGCCATCGCCGCGAAGACGGAGCGGAGCGGGAACATGGGATCAGGCCGCCGCCATCGACAGCTCATGCCGGTCGGCGTGCCTTTCCGCCAAAGGGGACGGCTCCCGCAGGATGTACCCGCACCCCCACACCGTATCGACCAGCGTCGGCACCCCGGCCGCGGCGAGCTTCTTCCGCAGGCGGCAGATGATGACGTCGATGGTCTTCATCTCCGGCTCCTCGGCACCGCAATACAGGTGATTGAGGAACGCCGTCTTGTTCAGGATCGTGCCCTGCTTGAGGAACAACAGCTCCAGCACCGCGAACTCCCGGCGGGAGACGACCAGCCGCTGGCCACGCACCTGAACCTCCCGCCGATCCAGGCTGAGCTCGACCGGGCCGCACCGCAGGATCGAACGGGCATGGCCCATGCTGCGACGGACGACCGCGCGGATGCGGGCCATGATCTCCTCGATATCGCAGGGGGTGATCACGAAGTCGTCCGCACCCTGGTCCAACGCGCGGGCCTTGGCCTGCGGCGTCGCCGTGTCCGCGAGCACGACGGCCGGCACGTCGAACCGACCCGCGCGCGCCAGGCGAACCATTTCGTGCCCGGGCATGTCCTGAAGATGCGCGTCGACCAGGATCACGTCGAAATCATAGCTGCGAAGATACTCCAGACCGTCACGACCGGAGAACGCATGCTCCACGGTCAGACCTCGCGTCCGGAACTCCTGCATATCATCCGCGCCACGGCATAACGGCGCCCGACCAACCCGCAAGACCAGCATGTCCATGCCCCTCGGTTCGATTTTTGTTGAGGTGAAACCTGGGGAAAACCATCGTTGCGGTAAATTCCGCCAGATGGCCGGGTCGGCTTGCATGTGACCTAGGCCATAGGGATTAGGAAGGCGGATCATCCGACATGACCCCCAGGCGAGAACCGATCGGACCGTTGGAATGGGCGACCTATGCCGCCCTGCCGCTGCTGCTGGTGTCCGTGCTGAGCATCCGCCAAATGGGCCCGATCCTGTCGGGCGCGCTGACCAATCCCGATACCTATATGCGGCTCGTGCGCCTGCGCGAATCGTTGCGGATCGGAGAGCCGGCGCACGAAATCATGCGGGATGGCTCCGGGCTGGGCACCGTCGTCCACTGGTCGCATCTGATCGACAGCGTGCTCTGCCTGATCGCACTGCCCTTCACGGTGTTCGTGGACGAACCAACCGCGCTGCACATCGCCGCGATCGTCTTCGGCCCGCTCAATATCGCCGCCCTGGGCCTCGCCATGGCCTGGGCCGCGGCCCCCTTCTGTGAGCGTCGCTGGCTGTGGCTGGCGCCGCTGGCGGCCTGCCTGGGGCCGGCAATCCTGCAATACGGGCTGGCCGGCGTCACGCACCACCACGTGGCCTGCGTGATCGTGGCCGTGATGGCGGCAGGATGGACGGCACGGGCAATCGTTGGCATCGCGCCACGCCACGCCGGCTGGCCCCTGGGCGCCTGGGCCGGTGTCGGCATCTGGCTGACGCCGGAGACGCTGCCACTGTCCGTCATGGCCTTCGGGGCGCTCTGGCTGACCTGGGTGATGCGATCCCGCAGCCCCTGCCTGTCACGGACGATCTGCCACACCGGCCAGGCACTGCTGATCACCACCTGGCTGGCATGGATGGTCGATCCGCCCTTCGCCGGCCACGCGGCCGAGGACATCGATCGTGTCTCGATCGTGTTCGTCACCCTGGGCGCCGCCATCGCCGCCACCGGATCGGTGGTCCGCGCGCTGGATGAATTCGTCCGCCGGCCGATCGACCGGCTGCTGACCAGTGCCACCGCCGGGGCGTTCTTCGCCATGATCTGGCTGACGCTGTTCCCGGGCGCCCTGTGGAGTCCGCAGGCGATGATGGCCGATGAGACAGCGCGCATCCTGTTCCGCGATATCGCCGAAATGGCCTCCATCGAAAGCTTGTCCGTGTGGATGAACTACCTGTTCACCGGTTGCGTCGCGGTGCTGGCGCTGGCGGCCTTTGCCATCCGCGCCCGGTCACCGATCCTGCTCTATGCCGTACTGTGCGGTATCGTGCTGATTGTCCTCGGCCGGATGCATGTCCGCTTCGCATCCTACCCCGAGGCGCTGGGCGCCATCATGCTGCCGGTGGTCGTTTCATTCTGGGCCGATCGCGTTGGCACCTGGCCCGAGTGGCGGCAGCCCCTGCCGCGCATGGGCACGGTCATCCTGTTCCTGCTTGTGCCTTTCGTGTCCGATGTCGGAGGCCCCTTGAAGCAGGCACAGGCTGCCAACGGAGACGCCGAGCGCGATTGCCCGGTCACGGGGCTGGATACGATGCTGGCCCCGCATGCCGGTCAGGTGGTGCTGACGGATGTAAACAAATCACCCGAGCTGCAATACCGGTCCGAAATCGTGACGGTCGGTTCGTTGTATCACCGCAACCCCGCGGGGTTCATGCGCCTGCGCGCCGCCTGGCGCAGCCAGGACGCGGAGGCGGTGCCGCCGGCCTTCGCGGTGGCGGGGATATCAATGGTGCTGTTCTGCCCGACGACCGGGCGGTCACCTCTGGTCAGGGATCTGCCGGAAACCACGCTGCTCGACCGCCTGACGCGCAACGAGGCGCCGCGGTGGCTGGAACCGGTCGCACGTGACCCGATATCGGGCCACGTGCTGTATCGCGTGCGCTCGTAATACCAGGCGGCGTAACCATTGACTCTCCGAACAGCGCTAACTCGTCGTGGTGGCCCCCCGGGTCCGGCGAAGAGCCGGCCCGAGGACAGGCTCCGCGCCACCGTCCACGACTTTGCAGTGTTTGACTAGAGATAGTCGTGGGGCCGGGCCTTCGCCCGGCATGACGAGGTGGAGACCACGAGGGTCATCGCCAAGGTCGGCTGGTATAACCGGTCAGCCCATGACGTAGAGACGATGGGCCTTCGCAACGGCCTCCAGCCGTGAGCTTGCGCCGAGCGCGCGGTAGATCGCGGCGAGATGGACTTTTACCGTGCCGACCGCGAGGTCCAGCCGGCGCGCGATCGTCTTGGTCGCGCACCCTTCCGCCAGCAGATTGAAGACATCACGCTGCCGGTCCGTCAGCGTGGCCAGCGTGGCGGCGGGGGATACCTCCGGCGCCTGGCGCGGTGCCGCGGTCAGTGCGACGGGGGCGTAGACCGCGCCGTCCACCACTGTTTCCAGCGCGCGCACGAACTGCGTTGTGTTGGTGGAACGAAGAATGTAGCCCCGCGCCCCGGCCGTCAGGCAGGTCAGGACCGTGCCCCGGTCATCCTCATCGGACAGACCCGCGAACATATGGTTCGGATGGGCCTCTATCAGCCGCTCCAGCCCACCGCGGGCCAACAGATCCGGATGATTGAGGTCGATCAGCATCAGCACGGCTTGTTCGGTGTCCAGGATCGGATCAAGCGCGTCCAGAGAGTCCGCATCCGAGCAGTGCCAATCAGGATGCGCGTCCCGCAACAGCGCCACGACGCCCCGACGGAACAGGGCGTGACGATCCAGCACGACAACGGTCGTGGTAAGGTGGTGATGTTCCATGGCCCGGTCTACTTTTTTGTTTCGGCCCATCCGTTTCGGTGGGCGAACCCCAGATGACCGTGACGAAACTCGATTGAAGGGAGTTCGAAAAAGAATCTTACGAAAAATTACGAATGTAAGTGACACGCAACATTGCGGCCGGGCGTCGGCTCGGTCACCGGCGGCTCCTGCTCGCGGCAGATCGGCATCACATGCGGGCAGCGGGTGTGGAACCGGCAGCCGGAGGGCGGGTGCATCGGGCTCGGGATATCCCCATCCAGCCGCTGCCTCTCCGCCCTTCCACGCGCTCGGCGGCTGGGGTGATCGACCGGGACCGCGGCGATCAGGGCCTGGGTGTAGGGGTGCAGTGGCGTCGCATAAAGCTCTCGCTTCTCGGCGACTTCCACGATCTTGCCGAGGTACATCACGGCGACGCGGTCGGAGATGTGTTTCACCACCGCAAGATCATGGGCAATGAACAGATAGGTCAAACCCAGTTCCCGCTGCAGGTCGCGCAGCAGGTTGACGATCTGCGCCTGCACCGAAACATCGAGCGCGGAGACCGGTTCGTCGCACACCACGAAGCGCGGCCGCAGGATCAGCGCGCGGGCGATGCCGATGCGCTGGCGCTGTCCTCCAGAAAATTCATGGGGGAATCTTTCCAACGCGCGAGAGGGCAGGCCCACCATCGAAAGCATGTTTGCAACCGATGCGCGCGTTTCGGAACTTCGTTTCGCGCCGTGGATAAAGAGCGGCTCCATGACGATGTCCTCGACCGTCATGCGCGGGTTCAGGGCGCCGTAGGGGTCCTGGAAAATGATCTGCATCGACTTCCGGGCTTCCCGCAGGTCGCGGTGGCCCAGGGTCGTGATGTCCGTGCCGTCGAACAGGATCTGGCCGGCGGTGGTCGGGATCAGGCGGATCAGAAGGCGGCCGAGCGTGGACTTGCCGCAGCCGGATTCTCCGACGAGGCCGAGGGTTTCGCCCACTTCTACCCGCAGGCCGACATTCTCGACGGCGCGCAGGGGGGTGATCGTCCGGCGCAGGAAGCCGCCGGTCCGGACCGGGAAGTGCTTGGTGACGCCGGTGGCCTCGATCAGCGTGGTCATGCCGCGGCCCATTCCGATGCGCGGATGCAGGCGGCGCGGTGGTCGGTGCCGTAGGATTCCAGGGGCGGCAGGGTTTCGCGGCAGGCGGCGATCACCTTGGAGCAGCGGGGGGCGAAACGGCAGCCAGGCGGTCGTCGTGACGGTTCGGGCAGGGTGCCGGGGATGGCCACCAGGCGCTCGCGGTCATCGGCGAGGGAGGGGACGCATTCCAGCAGGCCGGTCGTGTAGGGGTGCAGGGGGCCGTCGAACATCCGGGCGACCGGCGCTTCCTCTACCACCCGGCCGGCGTACATCACGGCGACCCGGTCGGCGGTTTCGGCGATCACGCCCATGTTATGGGTGATGATCATGATGGCCATGCCGAGTTCGTCCCGCAGGTCCATCAGCAGGTCCAAGATCTGCGCCTGGATCGTGACGTCCAGCGCCGTCGTGGGTTCATCGGCGATCAGCACCCGCGGGCGGCAGGCGAGGGCGATCGCGATCATCACGCGCTGACGTTGGCCGCCCGACAACTGGTGTGGATAGTCGGCCATGCGGGTGGAGGCGGAGGGGATGCCGACCTTCTCCAGCATTTCGACGGCGCGGGCGAAGACGTCCTTCTGGCTCAGGTTCTCATGCGCGCGGATCGTTTCCATGATCTGCTCCCCGATCGGGAAGACGGGGTTCAGGGAGGTCATGGGTTCCTGAAACACCATGGCGATGCCGGGACCGCGGATGCGTTGCATGCGGGAGTCGGACA
This sequence comes from Acetobacteraceae bacterium, assembly GCA_947476855.1. The sequence goes on along the minus strand of CANJSR010000011.1, from coordinate 8,053 downwards.
GGCGCAGCAGGTCCTCGCCACCGAAACGGACCGTGCCGCTCAGGATACGGGCGGGCGGGCGGGGCAGCAGGCCCATCACGGTCAGGGCGGTCACGCTCTTGCCGCTGCCGGATTCACCGACGACGCCGAGGATTTCTCCTTCTGCCAGGTCCAGGTTGACGTTCTCGATTGCGGTGATCTGGCCGCTTCCGGTCTGGAAGGCGGTGGTCAGGTCGCGGATTTCGAGGATGCTCATGACTATTTATGTGGCCCTGTCACGCGCATGCCGGCGCATGGATTGCGCGGTCAGGTCGGTTTGAACGTTGCATGCCGAGGGGGGCATTGGTGTAAGGAGACCGCCACCTATTCCCTGGTCGTCGAAAAAGGATCGCCCCATGGCAGCCGCTCCCCAGTTGAAACCCCTGACCTGGCCGCCGATCAAGGTCGATACGGTCGTCGCACCGGACCAGTTTCGCCAGATGGTTGCACGGGTCGAGCAGAATTTCCGCCATATGGGAGAGACGGAGCCGCATTGGTCCGTGCTCAGCACCGACAAGTTCCTCGCCAACAACATCGAAACGACCGAGGCGGAGTTCTTCGAGTCCGGCAAGAACCCGGTCATGCAGCTCAAGCACACCGCGGCGCGGTGCGGGCTGGACCTGTCGCACTTCAACACCTGCCTGGAGCTGGGCTGCGGCCTGGGGCGCAGCACGATCTGGCTGGCGCAGGAATTCCGGAATGTGGTGGGCGCGGACATTTCGGCGCCGCATCTGCGGATGGCGGCCGAGATCGCGACCCGGTTCGGACGGCCGAACATCAGTTTCCTGAACGTGTCCGACCTGTCCGCCCTGAAGACCGGGCCGGAGTTCGATGCGTTCTTCTCGATCATCGTGCTGCAGCATAACCCGCCGCCGATCATCCACCATGTGCTGACGACGATCCTGGGGCGGCTGAAGCTGGGCGGCATCGCCTATTTCCAGGTGCCGACCTACCGGCTGGGCTACAGCTTCGACGTGCAGAAGTACCTGGCCACGCCGCTGCGCCTGGGTGTGCCGGAAATGCATGTGATCCCGCAGCCCGAACTGCACACGCTGATCGAGAATTCCGGCTGCCGCATCCTGGAGATGCGCGAGGACAGCGCCGCCGGCGGTGACCATATCTCGAGCAGGCTGTTTGTCCGCAAGGTCCGGTAGTCCGGCCCGCGGGGTGGTTTGCGTCACGACTGGATCCTCAACCGGGGGTCCAGCACGTCGCGCAGGCCGTCGCCGAGGAGATTGAGGCCGAGGACGGTGACCATCAGGGCGGCGCCCGGGATGGTGATGATCCAGGGGGCCTCGATCATGTATTGCCGGCCCTCGGCCATGATGTTGCCCCAGGTCGGGGTCGGCGGCACCGCGCCCACGCCGAGGAAGGACAACGTCGCCTCGGTCAGAACGGCGTAGGCGAACAGGAACGACAACTGCACGATCAGGGGCGCCATGGCGTTCGGCAGGATGTGCCGGCGCAGGATACGCCAATGGCCGGCGCCCGCGGCCACGGCGGCCTGCACATACTCCATTTCCCGCAGCACGATGACGGATGAGCGGACGATGCGGGCCGTGCGCGGCGTATAGACGATACCCAGCGCGATGATGACGTCGTTGACGGATGGGCCGAGGATCGCGGTCACCGCGATCGCCAGCAGCACGGCCGGGAAGGCCATCAGCGCGTCATTGACCCGCATCAGCCAGTTGTCGAGCCAGCGGAAGTAGCCCGCGGCGGCACCGATCAGGGTGCCGAAGACCGCGTTGATCACCACCACCGCGGCGCCGATGTAGAAGGAAAGCTGCGCGCCCCAGACCGCGCGCGACCACAGGGACCGGCCGAAATTGTCGGTGCCGAAGATGAAGTCCGCGCCGGGCGGCTTGAACTTGTTGCGCATCGACAGGCGATAGGGATCGACGCTCGTGATCCAGGGCGCCAGGATCGCCACGATCAGCACGGCACCGCTCAGGACCAGGCCGAGGACGAACAGCCGGTGATGCATCAGCCGCGACAGGGTCGCCCGCAGCGGGTGCTGGCGTCGTTCCGCCAGCGTGTCGTCAAGGTTCGTGTCAGGCGTCGTCATACCGTACCCTGGGATCCAGAACCGCGTAGAAGACATCGACCGCGATGTTGACCAAGACGAGCAGCGCGGTCGTGATCAGCAGCCCGCCCTGCACCATCGGGTAGTCGCGGTTGAGCACCGCCTGGGTCAGCAATTGCCCGATGCCGGGGATGGAGAACAAGGTCTCGGTCACCACGGAACCGGAGATCAGCAGGCTGACGATGATCCCGATGACGGTGGTGATGGGGATCAGCGCGTTCGACAAAGCATGCTTGATGACGACCTGCCGCCGGGGCAGCCCTTTGGCGCGGGCGGTGCGGATATAGTCCTGGCGCAGGACCTCCAGCATCGTCGAGCGGGTGATCCGGGCCAGCAGCCCCGCCAGCAGCAAGGCGAGGGAAATCGCCGGCATGGTCGACGTCGCGAGCCAGCCCAGCGGGTCCTGCAACAGGGGCACATAGCCGCCGGTCGGCAGCCACCGAAGCTCCACCGCGAACAGGATGATCATCAGCAGCCCGAGGTAGAAGTTGGGCAGGGAAATGCCGATCATCGCGAACAGCATGGCGGCCTGGTCGACCCAGGTGTTCTGCCGCAGCGCGGCGATGATGCCGCTGCCCAGGCCGATCACCAGCGTCAGCACCAGGGCATAGGCCGACAGCGCGAGGGTGACCGGCAGACGCTCCATCGTCGCTTCCAACACCGGCTGGCCCAGCAGCAGCGACCGCCCGAGGTCGCCCTGCAGCAGGTTGCCGTACCAGCGCAGAAGCTGCGTCAGGACCGGCTGGTCCAGGCCAAGGTCGGCGCGGATATTGGCGATCTGGTCCTGGGTCGCGGCCAGGCCGGCGATGGCCGCGGCGGGATCACCGGGGATCATGTGGATCATCGTGAAGGTGATCAGGCTGACCATCAGCATGATGGGGACCGCGCTGGCCAGGCGGCGCACCAATATCCCCAGCATCAGCCCACGCTCCCCCTGAACCGTGCCCTGGGCGCAGGGGCGTGGACGTCCATCAAGCCTGCCGCCTTAGTTCGTCATCCACACATTCGCCATGCGCGGGATGCGGAAGGGCACGAAACCCTTCACGTTGGATCGCACGCCCTGCACCTTGGTGAAGGAGCCGAAGGGCAGGGAGTAGACCTTCTCCAGCACCGCCTTCTGCATGCGGGCGAAGGCTTCCTGGCGTTCGGCCGCGGTCGTCTTGGTGTTCATGTCCTTCCAGGCGGCCAGCAGATCGGCATCGTCGATCCCGCCCTTGGGCTTGTACATCGCGCCCGGCTGCACCAGGAACTGCATCGTCGCCAGGGGGCCAAGCGCCGGCTGGGTGCCCCAGCCGGTGAAGTGGAAGTTCCAGCCCTCGGTGGTGTTCTGCATCATCTGCACGGATGTCGGCCAATCCACGACCTTCATCTGCGCGTTGATCCCGACGGCCTGCAACTGCTGCTGCATGACCAGCGCCGAGTTGTACATCGGCGCGTAGTCCTTGTTGGTGAGCAGGATCACCGGCTCTCCCTTGTAGCCGCCTTGGGCCAGGTACTTCTTCGCCAGCGCCGCGTCGCGCAGGTTGTAGGTTTCCTTGCCGGCGTCGGTGTAGGTCGGCTGGTTCGGATACTGGAACCCGACATTCAGGCGGTAGTTGCCGTCCGACGCCGCGTCCAGGATTTCATCCATGTCCAGCGCCGCCTGGATCGCCTTGCGGACCATCAGGTTGTCGGTCGGTGGGAAGGACGTGTTCGGGTTGGCGATCTGAATCCACCAGTTGTTCAGCGCCAGGATCGTGATGTTCGGATCCTTCTTGAGCTCGGGCAGCGATTTCGTCGGTAGATCCTCGACGCCCTGGAGCTCTCCGGTCTTCAGGCCGGCGACGCGGGCGCCCGGCTCGGTCACGATGCGGAAGGTGACGGTATCGAGGCAGGCCTGCTTGTAGCCGCCGAAGCCCGTCCGCTCCTGATAGGCGGTGTTGGGCTGGTAGCCCTCGTACCGCTTCATCTTCACATGGCTGCCGGGGCTGACCTCCATCAGCTCGAACGGGCCGGTGCCGATCGGCCTGGTCATCTGCATGGAAGGCGTGTCGCGCAGCTCCGACGGGAACACGACGATCGGGGCGCTGAAGGACGACAGCGCCTCGATGAAGGTCGGCTGCGCCTGCTTCATGCGGATGACGAAGGTGAACGGATCGGGTGTTTCCCAGCGGTCGACGTTGTCGAGCGTGCTGCGCTGGATGCCGACCTTGGCATAGCGATCGAACGATGCCGCCACATCGGCCGAGGTCATCGGCTTGCCGTTATGGAACTTGATGCCCTGCCGCAGCTTGAACGTGTAGGTCAGCCCGTCGGGCGCTTCCGTCATCGCCTCCGCGAGTTCCAGGATGGGATTATTGTTTTCATCCCGGGTCATCAACGTTTCATACATGTTCATCGCGATGTTGCGGGTCGAGATCGTCAGCGATGTCATCTGGTCGAGCGTGTTGATGTTGGCTTCCTGGCCGAACACGAAATTACCGCCAACATTCGGGCATTTGAAAGGAGCAGCCGCCGCGGGTGTTGACGCCAACGCAACACCAAGGGCGGCAAAAATGGCCGCTGAAGCAGCAACGCGCATACCAGGTTCTCCTGTCGCTCCGGACACGGGGCTTTACCACCGTTCAAGGAGCGTGATCGTCGGCAAACCGCTCGTCAAGCTTGGTTGATGCGATATTGACACCTGCATCGCTCACGTCCCACGGTCCGTGCCCATGTCATACGATGAAATCCCCATCACCGGCTACCTCGATCGGTTCTCCCACCGTCCGGGCGAATCCTTCCTGGCCCATATCGGCCTTCGGACATCCGGTTCATTTCGTGTTCGTCTGGTGAAGGTCGTTTCCGGGGACCCGAATCCCGCCGGTCCCGGACTGCGGCTTGACGATCTGTCGGGCGTGCTCGATCGGACGATGGAGGGGATCAACCAGCCAATCCGCCTCGGGTCCCACGCCGTGATCGAACGGATGCCGGCGCGCGCGCCCAACGCGCCCGCGACCTGGACCGCCCTGGTCTGGCCGGGCGTCACCACCGAGGCCCAGACCGTGATGGCGGAATACGGCGGCGGCGCCGTGGAATTGTCGATCGGCGGCGGCGGTGCCTCGGCCACCGTGAACGGCGTCACGATCTCAACCCGATCCGTCCTGCATCCGCGCCGCTGGTATCGTGTGTGGGTCAGCGTCGACCCGGCGACCGGACGCATCCTGGTCGGGCAGCAGGCGCTGGAGGGCGGACCGACCATCACGGTGACGGGAACCACCACGAACCTGACCCTGCCGTCCGGAGGGCCCTTGCTGCTGGCGGCGCGGGATGCCTCCGCCCCCAACGGCCACTATACCGGCAAGCTGGAGGACCCGACGGTCCTTCCCACCTTCATTTCCGGCTGGTCCGACCCGCTCGCGCCAGCGGAAATCGCGCCCGCCACGATCGTCGCGAGCTGGGATTTCTCCCGCGAGATGTCCAGCCAGAGCGTGATCGATGTGGGCCCGCATGGCTGCCACGGCCATCTGGTGAACCTGCCCACCCGCGCGATGGTTGGTGCGCGCTGGACCGGGACCGAGTTCTGCTGGCGCCACGCGCCGCGGGACTATGCGGCGATCCATTTCCACGCCGATGACCTGGGCGATTGCGGCTGGCAGCCGACCCTGACCTGGACCGTGCCCGACGACCTGCCGAGCGGAGCGTATGCGTTGCGACTTTCGTGCGCGGAGGGGGAGGACTTTGTGCCCCTGTACGTGCTGCCGAAGCGGGCCGGCCCCTTCGCCAGGATCGCCTTCCTCGCCTCCACCTTCACCTATCAGGCCTATGCCAACCATGCCCGCGACAACGCCGACGCGGCCTACATGGCGCGGGTGGCGGCCTGGGGAGCAAGCCCATACAACCCCGACCATTATCCGCTGTACGGGCGGTCGATGTACAACGTGCATCTGGACTCGAGCGGGATTTCCTTCTCCTCCCGCAACCGCCCCATCCTCACCATGCGTCCCGGATTCCTCACCTTCAACGATCCGCTCGGCTCTGGCCTGCGGCACTATCCGGCCGATACCCATCTGCTGGCCTGGCTGGAGGCAAAGGGGATCGCGTTCGACATCATCACCGATGAGGACCTGGATGACGAAGGGCTGGACCTGCTGGCGCCCTATGACGTCGTGCTGACGGGATCGCATCCCGAGTACCACACGCCGACGACGCTGGACTCTCTGGCCGCCTATACAAAGGGCGGAGGGCGGATGGTCTATCTGGGTGGCAACGGCTTCTACTGGCGGGTGGCACGCGACAAGTCGATGCCCTGGGCGCTGGAACTGCGGCGCGCGGAGGGCGGCATCCGGACCTGGGCGGCGGAACCGGGGGAATACTACCACCAGCTCGACGGGCAGTATGGCGGGCTATGGCGCCGCAACCGCCGGCCACCGCAGATGATTGCCGGCGTCGGCTTTTCCGGCCAGGGCCTGTTCGAGGGCACGCATTACCGCCTGCTGCCAACAGCCCGGGACCCGCGCTTCGCCTGGATGTTCGAGGGGATCGAGGAAGACGTCATCGGCGACTACGGTCTGTCCGGCGGCGGCGCGGCGGGATTCGAGCTGGACCGCGCCGACACCGACCTGGGCACACCCTATGACGCGGTGATCCTGGCGCGATCGGAGGACCCGCCGCGGTCGTTCTTCACCGTACCGGAGGAAATCCTGGCCGGGACCCGCACGATCACGGGTGAAACGCCCAAGGCCCTGCTGCGCGCCGAGATCGTTTATTTTGAAACCCTGGGCGGTGGGGCGGTGTTCTCGGTCGGCTCCATCACGTTCTGCGGCAGTCTGTGGCGGAATGGTTGGGAAGGCCCGGTTTCACGCCTGCTGGAGAATGTGGTCCGGCGGTTCGGCGGCGGCTGATCAGAAGATCAGCAGAACAGCTAGGTAGAAAGCGAGCATCCCCACGGCGAAGATCGCCATGGTGGAACTCGCCTGCCGCTCCGACAGGAAGCCCTGACGCACGACCAGGCGAAGCTCCGTCAGCGCCTGGACCGTGAGAGTCCAGGTGGCGAGGGATGTCAAATACCAGACCGCCCAGATCACCTGAGAGGTCCAGCGCCAGACCGTCAGGCCGAAGCGGCGATACAGCCAGTCCGTATCCAGCGTGATGGTCGGCGTGCGACGCAGCGCGCCCAGCATCATGAAGAACGCCAGGCCGGAGAACAGCAGAAGCTGCAACTGCGACACGACGTGGCCGCTGTCATAGGGGGCATAGGTCGCGCCGAAGGGCAGGAACGCATACAGCAGCCCCGGCACCACCCCGAACAGCAGGCAGAGAAACGCGAGGAGCACCATGGCGAGGCGCATGTTCCAGGGCGGGTCGGCCGGGCGCAGACCGGAGTCGCGCTGGAAGAACACGAACCAGGGGAACTTGATGCCCGCGTGCAGGAACACGCCCGCGGACGCCGCGGCCAGCAGGTACCAGACCACGGCCAGTTTCTGCTGAAGCGCGGCGTCTCCGATCATCGACTTGGTCACGAAGCCGGAGGTAAGCGGAAAGCCCGAGATCGCCAGCGCGCCGACCACGCCGCAGACCGCCGTCAACGGCATGCTGCGGAACAGGCCGCCAAGCTCGGTGCATTTCGACTTGCCTGTCGCATACAGGACCGAGCCGGCGGACATCAGCAGCAGGGCCTTGTAGATGATATGGGCGAAGGCGTGGGAGGCGGCGCCGTTCAGCGCCAACTCGGTCCCGATGCCGATGCCGGTCACCATGAAGCCCACCTGGTTCACGATGCTGTAGGCCAGGATGCGGCGCATGTCGTTTTCCAGGATCGCGTAGACGATCCCGTAGAACACCATGAACAGGCCGACCCAGATCAGCACCTCGGAACCGGGGAACCCGCGCAGCAGCACGAAAACGGCGGTCTTGGTCGTGAAGGCGGACAGCTTGACCATGCCGGTGTACGACGCCTTCGGGTAGGCATCCGGCAGCCACGCCGACAGC
>CANJSR010000010.1 GCA_947476855.1 Acetobacteraceae bacterium | reverse complement strand
CGCGACGGTGCGGCGCGGGGACGGCACCGAACGGGTCATCCGTCCCAAGCACCTGGTGTTCGCGAACGGCGTCAGTTCCTATCCGATGATCCCGGACCTTCCCGGCCTGGGCGATTTCAAGGGAACCGTGTTTCACTCGGAAGGCTTCGACAGCGGTGCCGGCTGGAAGGGAAAGAACGCCCTGATTGTCGGGACCGGCAGCAGTGCAAACGATATCGCGATGGATCTGCACAGCCATGGCGTGAATACGACGCTGATTCAGCGCGGTTCCACGACGGTGGTCACCATCAACCCGAGCGCCCGCCTGAACGAGGCGATCTACGACGAGGGTGGATTGCACGATGATACCGACCTGATCATCGCTTCCGCCACGCCGCCGCTGACGGTGAAAGGCTACAAGGCGGTGGCACAACGGATGCTGGAACTCGATAAGGATCTCATCCAGGGCCTCAAAGCCATCGGGTTCAAGCATGACATGGGCGACGACGAAGCCGGCCACCAGATGAAGTATTTCCGCCGTGGCGGTGGCTATAATCTGGATGCCGGCAGTTCGGCATTGATGATCAAGGGCGAAATCGGGTTGTTGCAGTACGAAACGATCGAGCGTTTCGTTGCCGATGGCGCGCTGTTGAAGGACGGCACGACGGTCCCAGCCGACATGATCGTGTTGGCGACCGGATATTATCCACAGAAAGAGTTGGTGCGCCGGTCGCTGGGCGATGCCACGGCCGAAAAAATTGGCGAGGTCTGGGGCATCGGGCCGAACGGTGATCTGAACAACATGTACAAGCGCACGCCTCAGGAAGGCGTGTGGTTCATCGCCGGCGGAATCGGCCAGTGCCGAATCAACTCGAAGTACCTGGCGTTGCAGATCAAGGCGATGGATCTGGGGTTGTTGGGGCCGCTGGAGCCGTCATCCCAGGGATAGCGTCCTGGGATAGCGGCCGTCGGACGTTCGTGGACCGGCCCCTGGAGCGGGTCGGTCCGGCGGTGGGCCGAAAGTGACAGCACCTCGCGTTCGGTTCACCGAAGCGCCGTTGATGCAGGTGAACTATCGCGCCGTGCTGGGTGCCAGGTAGGGACGCATCGATCGCCTGCTGAACCTGTCGGTCAACGTGTCATCGGTCGCCTTGGTAACACTGTGCCGCGAACGGGGCGCGCTGTCTCTCGACACATGCGTCGAGCGGTAGGCCGGTGGCTACACCGATCCCGCGCTGCCGGCGTCGGATCGTAGCAATTTTGCATGGCGGGAAAGCGCCCTGGCCCTTTCCCCGCCCGGCCAGAACGACCCGCAGCCGTCATGATGGACGGGGCCAATCCAGGACTGGTATCGCCCTTTGTCAATCAGGCACTGCTGAACATCGCGGCCGGCTCCGGGCGTAAGGTCGGAATGCCAGCATCGCGTGAGGCATGGCCAGGTCTGGCATATGCGCTCGGCGTGAAAGTGATCCACATCGCGGAGCGGCACACGCAGACGGCGGACCTGGCGAAGAAGGCGGGCGAGTTCGTCAGCACGTGGTCGATTGATGGTGGTGTTGGGGACGGAAACCAACCCGCAGAACTGAGGGTCTTGCTGATGGGGCACAAACGGGGCGCGTACTGGTACGGCTCCCGCCTGTCGATCGAAGATGCCCGTCGGCTGGCGCCCCTCAACAATGCGACGTCGTTGCAGGTGACCGCGGCGGTGCTGAGTGGCATGGTCCCGCGCGGGACGGGCAGAAGGCGGCAGTGTCGATCAGGAGCGGTGAGAAGGACGTGAAGTCCTGGCTGCATCTCGACCTCGAAGACGATCTCGACGAGGAGCTGGATGACTCCCGGATACCCGCCGAGGTGCGCGCTCTTTTGGATGTGCGCAAAAAGGGCGTTTCTGGCCAGGCCGCCACGGCGGGGGCGACAGGCTGGACAAGGGACAACAACCGGCCAAAGAAGCTGCTCATGGCGGTTTCCTGGACTGGTTTGTATTAGGGACGTTAGTTATTGCGTTCGCGCGCACCGCAAGTGCGGCGGGTCGGGCGTTGCGAAATCCGGCAATGCCACTACGTGGAGCCCGCACCACCGGTTCGAAACGCGAACCACATGAGCAAGGGAAAGGGAGGATACATGGAATTCGGGACATTTCTTCTGCTGCAATCGCCAGGGGCCCGCACCTCGGAAGAAGTCTTCGCCTTCGGCACCAGAATTGCCCAGGAAGCCGACCGGCTCGGCTTTGGCAGCGTCTGGTGCGCCGAACATCACTTTTCGACCTATGGCTACCTGTCGCGGCCGCTGATGTTCGCGACGCACCTGGCGGCCCATACGGATCGCATCCGCGTCGGATCAGCCGTCGTCGTCCTGCCGCTGCATCACCCTCTCCTTGTCGCCGAGGAGATCGCGACCGCCGACCTGCTGAGCAAGGGGCGTCTCGATGTCGGCCTCGGCCGCGGCTATCAGACATACGAGTTCGAACGCCTCGGCATCTCGCTCGGTGACAGCCGAGCACGGTTCGAGGAAGGGCTTGATGTCCTACTGAAAGCGTTTGAGGGCAAGCCGTTCAGTTACGAAGGCAAGCATTTCCGCTTTGGAGAGACGAGCGTCTTCCCGACGCCCGTGCAAAAGCCCTACCCTCCCATCTGGATCGTCGGCCAGAGTCCCGAATCCATCATCGCAACGGCTCGGCGTGGCTTCAACATCGTCTCGGGCGGCTTCGGGGTCTCGGTGGACCGGTTGCGGGAGTTCCGGCGGGCCTATGACGCCATGGAACTCGATCCGGCGCTCCGCTCACGCATCAAGATCAGCACACAGCGTCCGGTCTACGTGACCAACGATGAATCTGAACTTCCGGCCGTGGTGGAACAGGCGCGCTGGAACATGCGGGTGACGCTGAGCCTGCGCCAAGGGCTGGAGCGCGTCGAGAAAGGCCGAGCGATCGCGGTTCCGTTTGAGAATGAGCCGGACGAGAACGATCTGCTGGAAAATTACTTCATCATGGGAACGCCGAAAGCCTGCATCGCAAAGCTTGAACGGCTGCGCGACGCCATGAAGATCGACCACTTCAATGCTAATTTCTGGTTCGGTGATCTGGAACAGGACAAGGTCATGCGCTCGATGCGGCTTTTCGCCGAGGAGGTCATGCCAGCTTTCACATCCTCTTCAGAACGGAATGCGGCCTAGCCTGCGACCGGAGGGCCGAGAGGGTTACGCGACCCTCTCGGCCCCGCGCTTCCGCGTCCCCCCCTCCAGCCCCGCCCGCCCGAAAGGCGCCCAATACTCGATCGGTTGACTCGGCCCGCGTTGTCCAGCACCGTCCGCGCGACAATATTCAACCTCGGATCCTAATACTCGCACCATGAAACCGTCGGACGTTGCGTGGCAGCAGCTGATCTCCACCCTACACGCTTCCGGCCCCAAGGCCGCGCTCGCGATCACGGGCGGCGGTAGCGGGGCAATCGGAGAGTTGCTGCGCGTTCCCGGCGGCTCCCGCCTGCTGATCGAGGCGCAAGTGCCGTATGACGAAGGCGCGCTCGCCACATTCCTCGGCTTCGCACCGGCCCAGGCCAGCAGTGCCGACACCGCCATCGCAATGGCTCGCCGCGCCCGGTTGCGCGCGGCCACACTTGTCCCGACGCACCCTGATCTGGTTGGACTGGGCGCGACCGCCGCGCTGGTCAGCGATCGGCCCCGCAGGGGCGAGCATCGGTATCACATCGCCTTCGCGACCGCGTCCCGCGTCGGGCATTGCACGGCCGTGCTGGCCAAGGGGCGGCGTGACCGCGCCGCCGAGGAAGAACTCGTGTCGCGCGCCATCGTCCTGTGGCTGGCCCATGCCTGCGGCGTTGCCGCGCCGTCACCGCGCGCCCTGCTCGACCCGGATGAGGTCTTCGAGGAGACGTTCCTGCCCGCCGTCGACACCGTCGAGCAACTCGTCGCCGGAGAGGTCAGCCGCGTTACCGCCCTTCCCGACGGCCAGATCACGCTGTCCGCCCCACCGCCCGCCATGCTGCTGCCTGGGTCGTTCAACCCCATCCACGCCGGGCACGTCCTGCTGGCCCGCGTGGCCGAGGAGATCAGGCAACAACCGTTGGCCTTTGAAATCTCCGTCACCAATGTCGACAAGCCGCCCTTGGCCGGCAGCGCGGTGAAGCAGCGGCTGACGCAATTTGCCTGGAAGGCGACGGTCGAGTTGACCCGGGCGCCCACCTTCCTCGAAAAGTCGCGCCTGTTTCCAAAGGCAACCTTCGTCATCGGCGCGGACACCGCGGAACGCCTGGTCGCCCCGAAATACTACGGCGATGATGAGGATCGGATGCACGGCGCGCTGGAGGAAATCGGCAACGCGGGCGCGACCTTCCTCGTGGCCGTACGCCTCGACGCCGTGGCGCGCGTGCGGACGCTGAACGACATCGCCGTGCCCAGCCGTTATGTCGATCTGTTCAGCGAAATCCCCGAGCATCGTTTCCGCCTCGATACCTCCTCCTCGGAGATCCGCGCCCGCGGCACCTAGGCGGTCGCTTCCTCCCAGAGCAATCGCGTGCGACCCCGGGTCGGCTGCTCCCGTCCTGGCCGGGCTCGACCCGGCCATCGCCGGGGACGCCGTTGATGATGTTCTTGCACGATTCCAAACGACTGCGCGCCTGGCGATGGGCGGGTCAGGCCCGCCCAGGACGGAAAGCGGCCAAGTGCGCTTGCCCTGCATTTCCTCCTCACGGGCCTTGCTGCGCCGCACAAAATTTGCCAGCATCGACTCGTGCCAGACATTCCTCCCCCCGATCGGACCGGCATTCTCGCCCAGGACCTCGTGGACCTGACCGCCAGGCTCGGCGGCCGAGCAGCGGAGGACCCGTTTGGCAATCCGGTGCTGTTGGTGGCGTTGGCGATCACGCGGCAGGTCGATACCGGCACCATCTCGCTCGATGACATCGCGGCTCTGATCCGGCATCTGCGGGATGCGGCGTTCCGTGATCGTGCCAACCGCGTTGCGACCTATCTCGGTGGCATCGACCCATCGGCGTCCGATATCGCCCTGGCCGGTCTTGCCGGGCAAATCCTCCGCCCCGATCCGAACGACAGCCCGGTCCGCTGGGCCGAATATCGCGCGATGATTGAGCGGACACGTTTCGCCGCGGTGTTCACCGCGCATCCGACCTTCGCCGTGAACCCAGAAACCAGCGCGGCCCTGGCCGAGGGCGCATCCGGCCGGCCGATGGCGTCGTTCGACTCCCACCGCCCCCGCGGCATCACCCTGCTGGAGGAGTTCGCCCGCGTCGTCGCCGCCATCATCAATGGCCGGGATGCGATCGATCGGTTCAACGCGGCCCTGATCTCCGTCGCCCGAGGCACCTGGCCGGATCGCTGGACGGAACTGACGCCGCGGCCCGTAATCCTGTCGAGCTGGGTTGGCTATGACACCGATGGCCGGACCGATATCGGCTGGTGGGTCACGTTACGGCTGCGGCTGGAAATGAAGCGGCTGCAACTGCTGCGGCTGCATGCCCAGGTTTCGATCCTGCCCTCGGGCCAGGCGCTGGCGGAACGGGTCGCACTTGCCCGGGATACGGTGACGGCGCAGATCGCGGCGTGTCCCGATGGGTCGGAGCCGGCCGCCGTATCGGTGTTCGCCCATGCCTTGGTTGGCGGGCGGGACGACGCGCTGACGTCGCCGCAACCCTTGCTCGACCTGTTCGATATTGCGCTTGCCGAGGCGGATGATCATGCCCGCCTGGCCCTGTGCGTGGCGCGCGCGGGGCTGGTGTCACACGGACTGGCACTTGCCCATACGCATGTCAGGCTCAACGCCGCGCAACTGCACAATGTCGTGCGCCAGCGCCTTGGCATCACCGACCCGCCGGAAGACCCCGCGCGGCGGCGCGCCCTGTTCGCCGCGATCAACGCAGCCCTGGACGCGGTACAACCCGAGCCCGTCGATTTCGGCGCCCTCCTCTCCGAACAAGCCTCCGCCGCTCGGCTGATGATGACGGTCGCGCAGATGGTGAAGCATATCGACGGGTCCGTGCCCGTCCGCTTCCTGATCGCCGAGACCGAGACCGGCTACACGCTGCTGGCCGCGCTGTGGCTGGCGCGGCTGTTCGGGATCGAGGATCGGATCGAGATCAGCCCCCTGTTTGAGACAGCGGATGCGCTGGAACGCGGTTCAGCCGTGCTGGAAGAAGCGCTGCGAAGCCCGCATTACCGCGCCTATCTGAAGCAGACCGGCCGGTTGGCGCTGCAGTTCGGATACTCGGATTCCGGCCGCTATGTCGGGCAGTTGGCCGCCAGCTACCTGATCGAACGGCTGCGGCTGAAGATCGCGCAGACCCTGGCGGATCACGGCGTCACCGGGGTCGAGGTCATCCTGTTCGATACCCATGGTGAGAGTATCGGCCGTGGCGCGCATCCGGGCTCGCTGGCGGACCGGCTGAAATACCTCTCCCCCACCGCATCGCGGCAGGCGCTGCATCGGGCCGGGCTGACGGTGCGGGAAGAAGCGGCATTTCAGGGTGGTGACGGCTATCTGCTGTTCGGCACGCCGGAACTCGCCCTGGCAACGATCACCCGTATCGCGGAACAGACCTATCATCCGGCGGCCGGCCCGATCGAGGACCCGGTCTATGCCGATCCCGATTTCGCCGCGGATTTCTTCGCCGCCATCCGCTCCGGGATGGAGGGGTTGGTGGATGACACCGGCTATGGCGCCCTGCTCGGCGCCTTCGGGCCGTCGTTGCTGGACCCGACCGGATCGCGACCCGCCGTGCGGCAGGCGGATGGGGTGACGACCACGCGCGTGCGGCATCCGCGCGACCTGCGGGCCATCCCCAACAATGCGATCCTGCAACAGCTTGGCTGGTGTGCGAACACCTTGCAGGGGCTGGGGTCAGCGGCCTCTCGCCACCCTGAATCCTTTACCGAGATGCGGCAGAAAAGCCGGCGGTTCCGGCGCGCGATGGATTTCGCGGCCCATGCCCTCGCACATTCCGATATCGAGGTGCTGCGTGCGGTCGTGGCGTCGCTCGATCCCGGCACCTGGCTGGATCGCGCCAGCCACACGAAGCGCCCGGGCCGCCGAGAGGCGTTGATCGCCGTGGCGCGCGGGCTGGAGAGGCTGGATATCTGGGCGTCGGCGCAGTCGATGTTCCGCCAGATTTCAGCCGACCACCTGGCGCTGCGGGTGGCCTGGCCCGAGGCGCCGCGGATGCAGACACGGGAAGTCCTGCTGCATGCCCTGCGTCTTTCGTTGATCCACCGCATCTGGCTGCTGGGGACGGAGATTTCCGACTTCTCCCCGCGTGACGGCGTGACCCGGCAGGCGTTGGAGGCGGCGATCCTGCGGCTGGATATTGATGTCTCGCTGCGGATGCTGGGGCAGATATTCCCCGCCGCGCCCGATCCCTCGGCCGACTGCGACTATGCCGAACCCGCGCCGCAACGGCGGTCCGCGGCCTATGCGCGCGAGCACCGCGAAATCTTCGAGCCGATGCGCCAGTTGTTCGGCATGGTGCGGGAAATCGCGACGGCCATCACGCATGAGGTCGGGGCATTCGGCTAGGCGACGACCAATCACCGTAACCAGGACCCTGATCATGTCAGTTATCGACAGCGGCGCGTTTCTTCGGGATTTGCATGAACTGCGCAAGATCGGTGCGTTTCGGACCGGGGTCCATCGGCCGACGTTCTCTCCGCAGGACATGGACTCCCGCCGTTGGTTGATCGGGAAGCTGACGGAATGCGGGCTGGACGCATCCATCGACGGGATCGGCAATGTCTATGGCCGCCACAAGGGTCCTGGCCCGCATCTGTTGGTGGGCAGCCACATTGAAACCCAGAACGAAGCCGGATGGCTGGATGGCGCTCTGGGCGTCGTCGCCGGCGTCGCGTTGGCGCGTGCGGGCCTGGCGGTGGATGTCTGTGCCTTCGCCGATGAGGAAGGTCATTTCGACGGCGGCTTCCTGGGCAGCCGGTCCATCATCGGGGAACTGACCGAGGCGGAGATCGACCGCTCCCGCAACCGCACCGACGGGACGATGCTGCGCGATGCCTTGCGGACGGTGGGGCTGGAAGGCAAGCCGCGGATGACGCTGGAACCAGGCCGGCACAAGGGGTTCCTGGAGATGCACATCGAACAGGGCACCCAATTGGAGCAGGCCGGCCTGCGGATCGGCGTGGTGACCGGCATCGTCGCGATCTGGCAATGGCGCATCACGGTGACGGGCCAGCAGGATCACGCCGGCGGCACGACGATGGCCGAACGCAAGGATGCCGGGCTTACGGCGATCCGCGTACTGGCCGCGATCGACGCGGAGTTCCCGCGCGTTGCCGGTGAGCGCAGCACCTGGACGACGGGGCGCATCACGCTCGAACCGGGGGCGCCGAGCATCATTCCGGGCGTGGCGACTGTTTTGTTCCAGTTCAGGGATGTTTCGGTGCCGGTGCTGGAGCGGATGGAGCAGACGCTGCGGATGCTGATCCGGGAGGCGAACCGGCGGGAGCGTTGCACGATCACGCTGGAAGCGATGTCGAAGGCCATTCCCGCACCGTGCGACCCGGCCCTGATGCAAGCGCTGTCGGACGCGGCGGAAACGCTGGCCCCGAACGCTTGGCAGGCGATGCCGTCCGGTGCCGGGCACGATGCGCAGAACATCGCGCGGGTCATGCCGGCCGCGATGCTGTTCGTTCCCTCCATCGGCGGCATCAGCCACCATTGGGCCGAGGACACCTCGGACGAGGACCTCGCACTCGGCATTCAGGTTCTGGGGGCGGCGGCAGGATCCTATCTTGCCGGTTGATTAATGTCAGGGAGTTCCAGCGTTGAGCGACGTGTTGATCCAGGCCGGCCCGTATACCTTTCCCGCGCGGTTCGAAACGGCGGCGGCACCGAAGACCTGCGCGCGGTTCCGCGCCATGATGCCGTACAAGCAACGGATCATCCATGCGCGCTGGAGCGGGGAGTCCTGCTGGATTCCACTGGGCGACCTCGATGTCGGCCTGGGGTATGAGAACGCGACCAGCTATCCCGCGCCCGGGCAGATCCTGCTGCATCCGGGCGGCGTCAGCGAGACAGAAATCCTGTTCCCCTATGGCTCCTGCCAGTTCGCCAGCAAGGTGGGCGTGCTGGCCGGCAATCATTTCCTGACCATCACGGGTGCGTTGGAAGACCTGCCGGCCCTGGGGAAGATGGTGCTGTGGCAGGGGGCGCAGGACATCACGTTCACGCTGACGGGGGCTTAGGGTTTCTGCTCAAACAGGCTGCCCCATCCCTTCACGCGGCTGGTGTCGACGCCGGTCGCACGCAGGCAGGTCCATAACGTCACGGCCACCGAGTCCAGGATGGGGACGCCAAGTTCCGCCTCCATCCGCGCGCTGACCGCGGCGCCGTTCAGGTTCGTGCAGAACACGGCGACCGCGTCGCATCCCTCGGCCACGACGGCGCGTATCATGGTCTCGATGGTTTTCGCCTGGACCTCGGAGAAGGAGAAGTTGTCCCTGATCTCCAGATGGCGTTCGGTACGGCAGCCGAAGCCCGCCGCACCCCAGTTTGCCTGAATCCGCGCCTGTACGTCCGTGGTGTAGGGGCTCACCAGGGCGACGCGATGGTGCCCCGCGGTGAGGAAAATCTCCCGATAGGCGAGAACGGTCGTGCAGGCGCGAATGCCCGTGGCGGCGGTGATGCGTTCGCACAGACGCTCATCGGCCTCAAACCCCAGCCAGCCGGCCGAGGTGCCGTTCCACGCGATCACGTCGACCTTGGCGTGCGCGAGCAGTTCCGCGGCGCGCAGGATGTTGGAATCATCGAACTGGCTCAGCGCCGTGGGGGAGAGCGCGATTTCGGTAACCGGGAACCGGCCAAAATGCGCCGTCACATCGGGCAGTCCGGCGAGCATCGCATAGGTGACCGGTTCCAGCACGGTGTTGGAGGACGGGGTGAGCATGCCGAGACGCGTGATGGTTGGCATTCGGATTGTCCCCAGATGGATGGCTGCGCCGCACGCAAGATCCAGACCAGGAGCTTGGCACATCGCTTGCGTCCGATTCCACCCGCAACGCGTCATGAAGGACCCGCCATGATGGTCAGTCTCGAAGACCTGAACAACGGAACCGCCGAGGCCTTCGTCGCGGCCCTGGCCGAGGTGTTCGAGAATGCGCCCTGGATCGCCGCGCAGGTCGCCTTGCTGCGCCCGTTCGACAGCGTGACCGCACTGCATGCCGCGAAGCTGCGTGTGATCGAGGACGCCTCGGCGGAAGATCGGCTGGCCTTCCTGCGCGGGCACCCGGAACTCGGCGGCAAGGTCGCGCGCGCCGGCACGATGACCGATCATTCGATCGCCGAACAGGGCAGCCTGGGTCTGAACCGGCTCAGTGACGCGGAGTTCGACCGATTCGAGGCGCTGAACGCCGCCTACCGATCCCGCTTCGGCTTTCCCTTCATCATCTGCGTGCGCCGGCACACACGGGATTCGATCCTTGCGAACTTCGCGCGCCGGTTGGAGCATGACCTGATCGCGGAACAGGCGGCGGCCATCGGAGAGATCGTCTTTATCAGCCGGCTTCGCCTGGTGGCGAAGGTCACGGGCGCGGGCGTGCCGGTCACGACGGGGCGGCTGTCGACACAGGTGACTGACGCGGTGTCCGGACAACCGGTGTCAGGCGTGCCGGTTTCGTTGCACGAGATCGGCGCCAGTGCGACAGCCGAAATCGTCGCCGCCGAGACGGGTTCCACCGAGACCCCGTTGATCTCGGCGGAACCGCTGCGGATCGGAACCTACGAACTGCGCTTTCAGATCGGGGCGCATTTCAAGGCGATGGGCTCCGCCGTCGCCGATCCGCCCTTCCCGGACATGATCCCGGTTCGCTTCTCGATCGCGGAACCGGAGGGCCTGTACCATCTGGCGCTGACGGTATCGCCGAATGGCTACACGATCAGCCGTGAGAAGCCATGATCGGCGCGGACCCAACGCGAAAATCCGCCACGCCCCAGTCGACAAAATCCCTTCCACCGCCGCTCCGCCCGACCTAGCCTAGGCCCGACGCGCAGGGGGCCGGCATGAACGCGAACGAACCCAACCATCCGCTCGACCCGTTGACACCGGATGAGGTCGGCAAGGCCTCGGCGGCGGTTCGCGCGACGCACGACCTCGGGCCTGGCCTGATGTTTGAAACGGTGACCCTCCGCGAGCCCGACAAAGCCACCCTGGCAGCCTTCCGCCCCGGCGCGCCCTTTGCCCGCACCGCGTTCGTCTGCGCCTTCGACCGGCATGATGGGCGCGTGTTCGAGGCTCTGGTGGATGTGCGGGCCGGCAAGGTCCTGTCCTGGACTCCGCGACCCGGTGTCCGCCCCCGCATCCTGATCGACGACATCCTGCTGGTGGGAGAGGTCGCGCGGGCCGATCCCCGCTTCCGCGAGGCCCTGGCGCGCCGCGGGATCACCGACATCGACCTGGTCCAGGTGGACCCCTGGTCCGCCGGCAACTACGGCCTGCCGGATGAGGAAGGCCGCCGCCTGTCCCACACGTTCTGCTGGCTTCGCACCGGCCCGCACGACAACGCCTACGCCCATCCGATCGAGGGCCTGTGCGCCGTCATCGACCTCGACCGGGCGGAGGTCCTTCGCATCGACGACCACGGCATCGCCGACATCCCGATGCAGAACCGGAACTACGCCGCCCGCTTCCGCGACACGTTCCGCGACGATATCCGCGCGCTGGAAATCATCCAGGCCGCCGGCCCCAGCTTCTCGGTCGAGGGACAGGAGGTCCGCTGGCAGAAATGGCGCTTCCGCGTGGGCTTCAACGCGCGGGAGGGGCTGACGCTGCATGCCATCACCTATGAGGACGGCGGACGGCAGCGTCCTGTCATGCATCGCGCAGCCTTGTCGGAGATGGTCGTGCCCTATGCCCATCCGGGCGGCGGGCATTTCCGGAAGAACGCCTTCGACGTGGGCGAGTATGGCTTTGGCGTGCTCGCGAACTCGCTCACCCTGGGCTGCGATTGCCTCGGCGCCATCCATTACTTCAACGCCACGCTGGCCGACAGCGCCGGCGCGCCCTACCAGATCGAGAACGCCGTCTGCCTGCACGAGGAAGACCACGGCATCCTGTGGAAGCACACCGACCTGTTCACCGGCCAGGTGGAGGTGCGGCGCGCCCGACGCCTCGTGATCTCCTCCATCTCGACCATCGGGAACTACGAGTACGGGCTGTTCTGGTACTTCCACCAGGATGGCTCGATCCATTTCGAGGTGAAGGCGACGGGCATCATGAACACCGCCGCGCTGATGCCGAACGAACAACCGCGCTTCGGCACCATGGTCTCCCCAGGCGTGTATGCACAGTTGCACCAGCACGTCTTCAACGTGCGCCTGGACATGGATGTGGACGGGACGCGCAACCGGGTGGTGGAACTGAACACCGTCGCCTTGCCGATGGACGACGACAACCCACACGGCAATGCCTTCATTGTGCAGCCGACGGTGCTGGCCACCGAACAGGCCGCCCAGCGCCGGGTGAACTTCGACACCTGCCGCACCTGGCGGATCGAGAGCACGGAAGCGCGGAACGCCATGGGCGCCCCCACCGCCTACCGCCTGGCGACGCGGGATGCGCTGCCGACCTTCTCCCACCCCGAGGCGATGGTGACCCGGCGCGCCGGCTTCATGACCCGGCATCTCTGGGTGACGGCATTCCATGAGGACGAGATCTTCGCCGCCGGCCGCTACCCGAACCAGAGCGCGGGCGGTGACGGCCTGCCCGCCTGGACCGCGGCGGACAGGCCGCTGGATGATGCCGACGTGGTCCTGTGGCACAGCTTCGGCCTGCACCACATTCCGCGGCCCGAGGACTTCCCCGTGCAGCCGGTCATCACCTGCGGCTTCACGCTCCACCCCGACGGGTTCTTCAATGAAAACCCGGCCCTCGACGTTCCGCCATCGGCCAGCAAAATGAGTTGCTGCGTCGGCTGACCGCTACACGGGGTGGTGCGTCGGAGCCTCCTTGGGGCGCGATACGGAGCCGATCAGCCGGGACAGCACATAGAAGACCGGGGTGAACAGCAGCCCGAAGGCGGTCACTCCGATCATCCCCGCGAACACCGCGGTGCCGAGGGACTGGCGCATCTCGGCCCCGGCGCCGGTGGCGATGACCAGGGGCACCACACCGAAGATGAACGCCAGGGACGTCATCAGGATGGGCCGCAGCCGTGTCCGTGCCGCCTCTACCGCCGCGTCGAAGCGGCTCATGCCGGCTTCCTCGGCCTGCTTGGCGAACTCCACGATCAGGATGGCGTTCTTGGCCGCCAGCCCGACCAGCACGACAAGCCCGATCTCGACCAGCACATTGCGATCCAGCCCGCGCGCGTTGACGCCCACCATGGCTGCCAGGATGCACATCGGCACGATCAGCACGACCGCGAACGGCAGCAGCCAGCTTTCATACAGGGCGGCCAGCAGCAGGAAGACGAAGAGCACCGCCAGCCCGAACGCGAGCACCGCTGTGTTGCCCGCTAATTTCTCCTGCAAGGCGATTTCGGTCCATTCGAAACCAAATCCGGACGGCAGACGCTCCGTCGCGAGTTGCTCGATGGTTGCGATGCCCTGCCCGGACGATACGCCGCGGGCGAGGCTGAACTGCACCTCGGCCGCCGGGTAGAGATTGTAGCGCGCGACACGGAATGGCGCGGTTGAATCCTGGAAGGCGGCGACCGATCCGATCGGCACCATGTCGCCATCCGCGTTCCGGGTCTTCAGATTGGCGACGTCGCGCAGCGTCAGGCGGTAGGGGTTATCCGCCTGCGCCGTCACCTGGTACGTGCGCCCCAGGATGTTGAAGTCGTTGACGTAGGCGGAGCCCATGTAGATCGACAGCGCCTCGAACACCTGCCGGATCGGCACGCCGAGCAACTCGGCCTTGGTGCGATCGATGTCGGCGAAGATCTGCGGGGTGCGCGTGTTGAACAGGGTGAAGGCCTGCGTGAAGGTGGACGTCCCCATCGCGGAACCGGCGACGGTCCAGGTCGCGCCCTCCAGCGCTGGCAGGCCGCGCGCGCCACGGTCCTGCACATAGCCCTTCAAACCGCCGCCCGTGCCGATGCCGGGGACCGAGGGTGGGGCCAGTACGAAGACGAAGGCGTCGGTCAAATGCGACAGGTTGCCCCGGACATCGGCCAGGATGGCGTCGGCGGTCAGGCCCTTGGCGGCGCGTTCCTCGAACGGCAGAAGCGGGATGAAAATCACGCCAGCGTTCGGGGCGTTCGTGAAGGTGCCTCCGTCGAAGCCCGTGAACGCGACCGAGCTTTGCACGCCCGGCCGGTTCCGGATGATGGTCCCGGCTTCGCGGATCACGGCATCGGTCCTTGCCAGGGATGATCCAGGCGGCAACTGGAAGGCGGCGATCAGGTAGCCCCGGTCCAATTGCGGCACCAGGCCGGTCGGGGTCGTCGCGAGTTCCCGATAGGCGATGAAGATCAGGCCGCAATAGACGACGAAGACCATCAGCCCCAGCCGCACCAGCCGGCGCGTCAGGCCGGCATAGCCCATCGACAGCCGGTCGAAGCCCCAGTTGAAGCCCCGGAAGAACACCCGCACGGGCGCGTTCAACCGCCACATCAGCCCATGCTTCGGCTGGGAGTCGTGCGGTTTCAGCAGGATCGCCGCCAGCGCCGGCGAGAGGGTCAGCGACACGAAGGCGGAAATCGCGGTCGCCGAGGCGATCGTGATGGCGAACTGCTTGTAGAACGCACCCTGCAACCCGGTGATGAACGCGGTCGGAATGAACACCGCGCACAGCACGAGCGCGATCGCGATCAGCGCGCCGCCCACCTCATCCATCGTCTTGTGCGCGGCCTCCTTCGGGGAAAGACCCTGGCGCAGATAGCGCTCGACGTTCTCGACCACCACGATCGCGTCATCGACGACAATGCCGATCGCCAGCACCAGCCCGAACAGGGACAGCGTGTTGAACGTCAGCCCCACCGCGCCCATCACCAGGAAGCTGCCGACCAGGGAGATCGGGATGGCCACGACCGGAATGATCGCCGCCCGCCAGGTCTGGAGGAACAGGATCACGACGATCACGACCAGCACCACCGCCTCGAACAGTGTCTTCACGACCTCATCGACGGATTGCTGAATGAACTCGGTGGGGTTGTAGACGACCGAGTAGTCGACGCCCGGCGGGAAGTCCCGCTTCGCCGCCTGCATGGCCGCCTTGACCGCCGCGGCCGTGTTCAGGGCGTTGGAACCGGGGCGCTGGAAGATGACGACGGCGGTCGCGACATCGTCGTTCAGGTAGGCGTTGACCGTGTAATCGCGCGATCCAAGCTCCACGCGCGCCACGTCCCGGACCCGCACATAGCCGCCGCCGGCATCCGCGCGGACAACGATATCCTCGAACTGGCTGACATCGGTCAGGCGGCCGAGGGTCTGCACCGCCAACTGGAACCCGGCCGGCGATTCGGCGGGTGGCTGGTTGATGGCACCGGCCGCGACCTGAAGGTTGGCCGCGCGCAGGGCGGCGACGACATCGCCCGCCGTCAGCCCGCGTGCCGCGACCTTGGCCGGGTCCAGCCATATCCGCATGGAATAGTCGCGCGCACCGAACACCATCACGTTGCCGACACCGTCGACCCGCGAAAGCGAGTCCTTGATGTAAAGCGTCGCGTAGTTGGAAATGTATTGCTGGTCCCGCGATGCGTCCGGAGAGATCATGTGCACGACCATCATCAGGTCGGGCGAGGCCTTGCGGACGGTCACGCCCAGCCGGATCACATCCTCGGGCAATCGAGGCTGTGCCACGGCGACGCGATTCTGCACCAGCACCTGCGCCTGGTCGACATCCGTGCCCGGCTTGAACACGACATCGATCGACACGCGACCATCACCCGTCGACTGGGAGGTGATGTACAGCATGTTGTCGACGCCGTTCACCTCCTGCTCGATCGGCGTGGCGACGGTCTGCGCGATGACCTCGGCCGAGGCACCAGGATAGATCGCGGAAATATTCACCGTCGGCGGCGCGATCTCGGGATACTCCGAGATCGGCAGGCCGCGCTGGACGATGGCGCCCGCGATCGTCAGCAGCAGGCAGAGGACCGTCGCGAAGATCGGACGGTCGATGAAGAAATGCGAAAAGCGCATGGTCCTATCGCCCCGCGGTCCGCATCGATCCCGGCTGCGGGTCGACCAGCGCGCCCGGGCGGACGAACGGATTGGCCAGGCCGGAGATGACCACCTTGTCCTTCGCATCCAGGCCACTGGCGACGACGCGCAGACCGTCGCTCATGGGACCCAGGGTGACGGGCTTGGCGATGACCTTCTTGTCGTCCCCGACGACCAGCACGACCTTCCGCGCCTGGTCGGAGATGATGGACTGATCAGGGATCAGCATGGCATCGATGTCGCCGCCGAACAGCCGCAGCCGCCCGAAGGTGCCCGGCGTCAGGAAGTAGTCCTTGTTGTCGAACACCGCCCGCCCGCGGATGGTGCCCGTCCGCGCGTTCAACCGGTTGTCGACGAAGTTCATGCGGCCGGTGCGGGTCCACTCCGTCTCATCCGCCAGCCGCACCTGCACGGGATTATCGGAATCGCGCGATGATGGCCGCCCACCGGCCGCGGCACGGCGGGCATAGCGGATGTAGTCGGCCTCGGACCCGTCAAAAACGAAGTAGATCTGGTCGAGCCGCACGATGGTCGTCAGCAGCGTCGCCTCCCCCTGCCCCGACGACACGAGGTTGCCGGCGTCCACCCGGCGGTCCGAAATCCGCCCGCTGATGGGGGCGGTGATCCGGCTCCATTCGAGGTTCAGTTCGGCATTCCGGAGGTTCGCCATCGCGGCCTGGGACTGCGCGGTGGCAATCTGCAAGCTCGCCCGCCGCTGATCCAATTCCTTCACCGGCACCGCTCGGCTGGTGACCAACTGCTCCCCACGCTCATACTCCGCGGCCGTCAGGACGACCTGGGCTTGGGTGCGGGCAATCTCGGTCCGCGCGAGGTCGACGGCGATCTGGAAGGGCCGTGGGTCGATGGTGAACAGCAGGTCGCCCTTGTTCACCATCTGGCCGTCGGTGAAATGGACCTTTTCGATATAGCCCGACACACGGGGGCGCAGTTCGACATGCTCCACCGGTTCGAACCGGCCTGTGTACTCATCCCAGCGGCTGATCTTCTTTGCCTCGGGCTCCGAGACGATGACCTTGGGCACGGGGGGGCCGCCCTGGGCGCGCGCGGCGGTCCAGGAACCAGTGGCGATCACGCCGACAGACAGGATGATGGCAAGCCAGCGGGATGCCGGCAGGGTGGGTATTCTCACGGGTCACCTACAGAAGCGGGTCCGGTCGTCAGGCGGGGGAGAACGCTGGATTTACCGACGGACAGAGCGCGGGAGATATAATGCTGCGGTGCAAAATGGGAAGACGGCACCCGCGCGGGATAGCAGGCCGGGATGGTACCACATGGCCGTGCGCGCATCGGTCCAACCGGCGCGACAGAAAATCGAAGTTTTCACAAAATGCAACCAAATATTTCGTCTCATACTGCAATGCGGACAACGCAATCATGTCCAGAATGCACTGAGCGTTGGCAGTATCGAACGGGGTATGATAGCCATGACTTCCTTGCCGAAGCAGGCATAATCTGGTCAGAAGGATAAAGACGCGATGCGTCCCGTGATCGTGGCAGTGCTTTCCTTGCCGTTGTTTTTGGCTGGCTGCGTCAGCTTCAGCAGCAGCAACCCCCCGCCCCCCAGCACCACGACGGTCGTGGTGCCACCGGGCACAGCCGTGGTGTGCGCCGATGGCTCCGCCCTGCCCTGCCGCTAACCCACCGGACAGCGTGGCCGGCGGGTCTATCGCCTGACCTGCCGTACCACGTCATCGGCGAACAGCGTCCCCGAAGACCGGACCGGAATGCCGGCCGAGCGCAACGCGTCGGCGGTCCAGGTGTTGCAGGTGTAAAGGCCGCTATAGGTCGGCGTGGCATAATAGAACAGGCTGCCCGGATAGGGCCCGCGTGACAGCAACCTCGGGCCAGCCGGCTGTGCATATTCGAACGACGACGCGATGACACCGACCAGACGGTCCAGCCCGGCCTCTGTCACGCGCGCCTCGATCACCTCCCCCAACGCGGCGAATGCGGCGTCCGGGGGGTGGCTCAGCCCAGTGACCAGCATCGCGGAGGGATTCGGAAACAGCGCCGTCAGCATGTCGAGGATGCCGGCATCTGGGTTCACCAGAAAACTGCGCTCCCCGATCCCGAACACGAACCAGGCCGCACCGGGGAACGTCTCCCGCAGGGGCGCGAGTTGTCCGCGCAGGGCCTCGGCCGGCAGTCCGACATCGGTGTGCCACCCACGGGCAATGACGAAGATCGCCTCGGTCCTGGCCCCAGTGTCCGGTGGCGGCGCCGGATGTTCGGCCGAACAGGCCGCCAACGTCAGCAGAAGCAAGCCGAACAGCCGAACGATCAAGTGCCGCTCCTAGCCGGAGGGCAGCGCCAGCCGCTGCGTGGCACCGAACCCGCCCGCCCACTCCGCGGCGATCGCATCGGCCGTCCGCCTGGCAGCCAGGCTGAGGCGCGGTAGGTCCGCCACGCCGCACCGGTGTATCGGCGCGGCGAGCGTAACCACGCCCACGACGCTCTGCTTCGGGTCCATCACCGGCGCGGCGGCGCTGACGACGTCCTGGAAATAGCTGTCCTCCGCCCATCCCGAACGCTCCGCCCGGATACGGGCGAGGCGATCCTCCAGCGTGTCCGGGTCGGTCAGCGTGCGCGCCGTGTAGCGGGTCAGGCCAGCGGCATAGACGGCGCGGCGGTCCGCCTCATCCAGATGGGCCAGCAGCACCTGCCCACCGGCGGAGGCGTGCAGCGGAATCCGCTCTCCGAGGTCATACCCCACGCGCACGGACTGGCGGCTTTCCACGACGGCGAGGCAGACGGCTTCCATGTGATCGGCTACCAGCAGCGCGACGGTCTCTCCGGTTTCGTCCCGCAACTGCTCCAGATGCGGTGACGCGATGCCCAGCAGGCCGTGCTGGCTGATCCGCACCGCCGCCAGGTCCACCACGCCGAAGCCCAGGCGATAGCGCCGGGTTGCCGCGTCCTGCTCTACGAACCGCTCCGCCAGCAGGGCGCGCAGCAGGCGGTGGACGCTGGCGCCGTCCATGTCCAGCCGGCGCGCGAGGTCGCGGACGCCAAGTTCAGGCTCGTTCCGAGAGAACTGGCGTAGCAATTGCACAGCCTTACGCGCGGTCTTCATGCCTGCTGCATGCCCTATCGTTGATCCATTATCAACATTGGATGGATTGTTTCACGTTTGACGACAACTCCTAACCGCGCCTATCCTTTTTAATCAAGGCCGGGAAAGCGACATCGCCGTCCGGGCTCGGCCATGTCCCATGAACCGCAACGACCAACCGTCTGCGAGGCCAGAATGTCCCTGACAAATGCCCCCGATCCAGCCTTTCGCCAGGCCGTGGTGCGACG
Organism: Acetobacteraceae bacterium; assembly: GCA_947476855.1. Next base: position 10,375 of record CANJSR010000010.1, on the reverse strand, counting down.
TGATCTCGACAATGTGCTGCATCCGATCGTCCAGCACCGGATGCTGGAAACCAAGCAGATCGTGGTGACCGCCGCCCAGGGCTCCACGATCTATGACGCCGATGGCACCGCCTATCTGGACGCCATGGCGGGCCTGTGGTGCGTGAACATCGGCTATGGCCGCACCGAACTAGCGGACATCGCGGCCGAACAGTTGCGGCAACTGGCGTATTACCCGCATTCAGCCATGAACGTGCCGGCCGCGGCGCTGGCCGAACAGATCAACGGGCTGATGGGTGGTGGTTACCACACCTATTTTGTGAACTCCGGGTCCGAAGCGAACGAGGCCGGATTCAAGATCGCCCGCCAGTACCAGAAGCAGGAAAAGCCGGGCCAGTTCCGCTTCAAGACGATCAGCCGCTACTTCGCCTATCACGGCACGACGCTGGCGACGCTGGACGCCGGTGGGATGGGAGAGCGCAAGGCGAAGTTCGAGCCTTACTCAGGCGATTTCGTCCACGTTGCGCATCCGCATTGCTACCGCTGCCCCTTCGGTCTTGAATACCCGAGCTGCAACCTCGCCTGCGTCAAGAACATGGAAACGGCGATCCTGGGCGAAGGCCCGGAAACGGTCGCCGCGATCCTGGTCGAACCGATCATGAGCGGCGTCGGCGTATCCGTCCCGCCCGACGAATACCTGCCCGAAGTCGAGAAGCTGTGCCGGAAATACGACATCCTTCTGCATGTCGATGAGGTCATCAACGGCTTCGGCCGCACCGGCAAGATGTTCGCGCACCAGCATTACGGCGTGAAGCCCGACATCATCGCCGTCGCCAAGGGCATTTCCAGCGCCTACATGCCGATCGCCGCAACGGTGGTGAAGAACAACGTCTTCGAAAGCTTCCTGGGGGAGGCCTCGGAAAACCGCCAGGTCGTGCAGGTGAACACCTATGGCGGCCATCCGGTGGCGGCCGCGGTCGCCGTCCGCAACATCGAGATCATGATGGAGGAAAGGCTCGCCGACCGTTCGGCCGAGATGGGCGCCTACCTGATGGACGGGCTGCGAACCCTGATGCGCCACCCCCATGTGGGCGAAGTCCGAGGCAAGGGCCTGCTGGTCGGCGTCGAACTGGTCAAGGACCGCGTCAGCAAGGAACCCGTCAGCCCCGCGCAGGTCGGCGCCGTTGTCGACTTCTGCAAGGAAAACGGCGTGCTTCTCGGCCGGTCAAACGGTGGTCGAAAGTATGGCGGTGTGATCACCATGTCGCCACCGCTGGTCATCACCCGGGCGGAATGCGACCGGATCGTGGAAACCCTGGACCGGGCGCTGTCGACCATCGACTTCTCCTGACGCCGCCTCGGCGCGGAGAACCGCCCGATGCCGCAGGGGACCAAGCAGGCGGGCGTCGCACAGGCGAAGCCCGCCAACCCCGATCCGCTCGTGTCTTTTCGGGGTGTCGAGAAGACCTATGACGGCCGGGTCAACGTCGTCCAATCCCTCGACCTCGACATCCTGCGTGGGGAGTTCCTCACGCTTCTCGGCCCCTCCGGATCGGGCAAGACCACCACTCTGATGATGCTGGCGGGCTTCGAGGTTCCGACCGCCGGCGAAATCCTGCTGGACGGGCGGTCGCTGGCGTCCGTGCCCGCGCATAAGCGCTCGATGGGCATGGTGTTCCAGAACTACGCCCTGTTCCCGCACATGACCGTGGCCGAGAACCTGGCCTATCCGCTGCGCCGCCGCGGCCTGCCGAAGCCTGAGATCGCTGCCTCCGTGCAACGCGCATTGTCCATGGTGAAGCTGACCGGGCTGGCCGAACGGTACCCCGCGCAACTATCCGGCGGCCAGCAGCAACGCGTGGCGGTTGCCCGAGCGCTGATCTTCCAGCCGGCCCTGGTGCTGATGGACGAACCGCTGGGCGCGCTGGACAAGAACCTGCGGGAGAGCATGCAGCTCGAACTCAAGCACCTGCATGCCCAGCTTGGCGCCACGATCGTCTACGTCACACATGATCAGAGCGAGGCGCTGACCATGTCGAACCGCATCGCGGTCTTCCATGACGGCGTGATCCAGCAGCTCGCCTCCCCCGAGGAGATCTACGAACGGCCGCTGAACAGCTTCGTCGCCAACTTCATCGGTGAGAACAACGCCCTGCCCGGTCAGGTCGAGGGGCCGGCTGCCGCGCACTGCCTGGTGCGCCTGGACACCGGAGAGGTGATCGAGGCGCTGCGGGTCAACCCCGCGTCCGATGGCCGCACCCTGCTGTCGATCCGGCCCGAGCGGATGCGGCTGGCCTCGGCCACCGGCGATGAACCCAACCGCCTGCGCGCGACGGTGCGGGAGACGATCTATTTCGGTGACCACCTGCGCCTGCACGCCGAGGTCGGCGGCACGCCCGTGATGCTCAAGCTGCCCTTGGCGCAGGCCGCGGACGTGACGAATGGCACTTCGGTGACCCTGGCCGTGGACCCGGTCCACTGCCGAGCGCTGGACCCGCGGACGTGAGCGGGGAGGATCTGGTCGGGAAGCTGCGGCGCGCGAGCCGGCGCAAGCAGCTTACCGCGATCGGGCTGCTGTCCCCCGCGCTGCTTCTTATGGTTTTGGCCTTCGTATGGCCGATCATCTCATTGCTGACCACCTCCGTTCGCGCGCCGGAATTCGCCGTCGCGATGCCGAAGCTGTCCGCCTGGTTGCAGGACTGGGACGGGCGGTTCCCGCCGGATGAGACGGCCTATCGGCTGGTGGCTGAGGAGTTCGGCGCCGCGATGGATGCCCGGAGCCTCGCGGTGGCCAGCACGCGACTGAACTACGAAAAAGGCGGGCTGCGGAGCCTGGCGATGAAGACTGGGCGGCGGGCAAAGGACCTGAAGGCGCCGTTCGCCGAGGCGCTGGTCCGCGTCGACCCCGCCTGGGCCGAGATCGAGACCTGGCGCGCGCTGAAGGGCGCCTCCGGCGTCTTCACCGACCGCTTCGTGCTGCAATCGCTGGACCTGGAGCGCAAGCCCGACGGCGGCATCGGCATCGTGCCACCGGAGCAGCGCGTCTACCTCGACCGGTTGGAGGTGACGCTGTGGATCAGCATCGTCGTCACCGCGCTGGCCGCGGCGATCGGCTATCCGATGGCCTATGTGATGGCGATGGCCGGCAAGACCGCCGGGCGGGTGCTGTTCATCCTGGTGCTGCTGCCCTTCTGGGTGTCCCTGCTGGTGCGGACGACGGCCTGGGTGGTGCTGTTGCAGAAGGAAGGCATCCTGAATGGGGCGATGCTCGCGCTGGGCCTGATCGCGGAGCCGATGCAACTCATCTTCAACCGCCTGGGCGTGTACATCGCCATGGTCCATGTGCTGCTGCCGTTCCTGGTGCTGCCGCTGTACAGCGTGATGAAAAGCATCCCGAGGGATCATGTGCGGGCCGCGGCGTCGCTGGGCGCGGGTCCGGTCTCCGCCTTCATGACCGTGTATTTTCCGCAGACCGTGCCCGGGCTTGGGGCCGGCTGCCTGCTGGTGTTCATCCTGGCGATCGGCTTCTATATCACCCCGGCGCTGGTCGGCGGCAGTGGAGACCAGATGATCTCCAGCATCATCGCGGAAATGGCGCTGGGCACGGCCAATTGGGGACTTGCCAGCGCGCTGGCCTTGCTGCTGCTGTGCTGCATCGCGATCATCTACCCGGTCTTCGGCCGCTATGCCGGTGCCACCGGGCTGAAGCTGGGATAGCGCGCATGGCGATCGGCGGCACGCCCCCTGGTTCGGTCGGTCATCGCTGCGGCGCCGCGGCGATCCGGATCATCGCCGGCCTGGGCTTCGTGTTCATGCTGCTGCCGATCCTGGCGATCATTCCCCTGTCGTTCAACGGCGTCAGCTATCTGAGCTACCCGCTGCGCGGCGTGTCCTGGCAGTGGTATGAGGCGGTGTTCGCCCCCACACCCTGGATGCCGGCGTTGTGGAACAGCGTCACGATCGGGCTGGCGACGACAGTGCTGGCGACGGCGATCGGGACCTCGGCCGCCTATGGGTTGGCCTATGCGGATTTCCCCGGCAAGAAACTGATCGCGGCGCTGCTGATCAGCCCGATGGTCGTGCCGATCGTGATCACGGCCCTCGCCGTCTACCTGACCTTCGCACAATTCGGGCTGGTGCAATCGTTCCATGGCCTGGTGCTGGCGCATACCGTGCTCGCCGTGCCCTTCGTGGTGATCACCGTCGGCGCCACGCTGCACGGGTTCGACCGCAACATGGTGCGCGCCGCGGCCAGCCTGGGCGCCGGACCGCTGACCGCGTTCCGCACCGTCACTCTGCCCCTCACCGCTCCCGGTGTGCTAGCCGGCGCCGTCTTCGCCTTCGTGACATCCTTCGACGATGTCGTGGTGGCGCTGTTCCTGGCTGGACCGCAGCAGTTCACCGTCCCCCGCCGCATGTTCAACGCGCTACGCGACAAGCTCGATCCCAGCATCATCGCCTTGGCGGTGTTCCTGATCCTGGTCTCGGTCCTGCTGCTGGGCACGGTGGAGCTGCTGCGCTGGCGCACCGAACGGCTGCGCAGCCAAAGCCGAGCGTAACGACCACAATCACGCAACCTTGGAAGGACTATGCGATGAAGTTCCTCTCGACCGTGCTCACCGCCGCCGCGATCGCCGGCGTGGTCTCCTCCGCCCAGGCCCGCGACTTTACCGTGGTTGGCTGGGGCGGCGCGTCGCAGGACCGCCAGCGGGTCCTGTATTTCGAGCCCTTCGCGAAGGAACAGAAGATCCCCTTCAAGGAGGACACGTATCTGGGCGGCTGGGGCCAGTTCCAGGCGATGCAGGCCACCGGGGATGTGCCGTGGGACGTCGTGCAGGTGGAAACCGCCGAGATGATCCGCGGCTGCGAGGAAGGCGTCTTCGCCGAACTGGACTGGAGCAAACTGCCGCCGAAGGAGAGCTTCATCGAGCATGCGGCGACCAAGTGCGGCGCCGGCACGATCGTCTGGGCGGTGCTGCTGTCGTACAACGCCGACCGCCTGAAGGGCAACGAACCCAAGGGGATGACCGACCTCTGGGACACGCAGAAATGGCCAGGCAAGCGCGCCATGCGCCAGGGCCCGAAGCTGAACCTGGAAATCGCCCTGATGGCCGACGGGGTTCCTCCGGCCGAGGTCTACAAGGTGTTGTCGACCAAGGCCGGCGTCGACCGTGCCTTCGCCAAGCTCGATAAGATCAAGCCGCTGGTCCAGTGGTGGAAGGCCGGCGCGCAGGCGCCTGAATGGCTGGCCGCGGGTGATGTGGACCTGGCGATCTCCTACTCGGCCCGCGTGGTGAACGCGCAGAAGTCGGGCGTGAACCTGAAGCCGATCTGGGACAACGCGGTGTATGCGATCGATAGCTGGGTGATCCTGGCGAAGTCGCCACATCGCGATATCGGGCTGAAATACATCAACTTCGCCTCGAACGCGCCGCGGCAGGTGGAAAGTGCGAAGCTGCTGCCCTATGCCCCCACGCTGCTGACCGCGGTGAAGGACCTGCCGGACAGCGTCCGCGTCAATGTCCCGGCCGGGGCGAACCTGAACACGGCGCTGTATGGCGGCTCTCCGGAGGCGAACGATTTCTGGGTGGACCGGCTGCAGGAACTGACCGAACGTTGGAACGCCTGGGTCTCGAAGTAGTCCCTGGTCGGTTCTGGATCGGGGGCGGTACCCGTCAGGGTCGCCCCCAGTCCACCAACCATCCGTCGGCCCGCGTTGACGGGCCATGACGGGGTGGCATTCGCCATCACCGTGGGCCGGTGGAATACCGGTGCTTTCATAACGCGTCCGGGGCGCTTGAGCATTTCCCGTTCACCGCCATATCCGCGCGGTCCAGAACACCCAGGTCCGCGATCATGAGCCGCGCCACGCCGACACCTCCGCCCACCGGGTCCATCGCGGTCGTGATCGGCGCCCGTGGCGGCATCGGCGCCGCGTTGGTCGACGCGCTGCGGGCACAGGGGCACTACACCACGGTTGTCCCCCTCAGCCGGCCCGCGATAGACCTGACCGATGAGGCAAGCATCGCCGCCGCCGCGCGCGCACTGCCCGAGGGTGAACTCCGCCTGGTGCTGGATGCCACGGGCTTCCTCCACGACGCCGACCAGCGGCCGGAGCGCAGCCTGCGAGACCTGGACGCCGCCGCCCTGGCGCGAAATTTCGCGCTGAACGCCATCGGTCCGGCCCTGCTGATGAAGCACTTCCTGCCGCTGCTACCGCGGGAGGGTAAGGCCGTCTTCGCCACCCTGTCCGCCCGCGTTGGCAGCATCGGCGACAACCGCCTGGGCGGCTGGTACGGCTACCGGGCATCGAAGGCGGCGTTGAACCAGCTTGTCCGCACCGCCGCGATCGAGCTTGCCCGCACCCGCCCGCATGCGATCTGCGTGGCGCTGCACCCGGGGACGGTGGCGACATCGCTGTCCGCCCCCTTCGCCAAGGCCGGGCTGGACGTGCGGCCGCCGGATACCGCCGCCGCCGAACTGCTGGACGTGATTGAAACGCTGACCGCCGCCCAGACGGGGAGCTTCCTCGACTGGCGCGGTGACACCGTGCCCTGGTAGCGCGAGGCAGGGAGCAGAAGTCAGATGTCGTTCACCTTTGAAGCGGAAATCAGCCCCGGCATGGCGCCTCGCGACGTCGTGTCGCTGGCCCAGATCGCCGAGGATGCGGGCTTCCACCGCCTCGGCATTTCCTGCATCGCGCTCTGGCCAGATACCTACCAGCTCCAGACACTGGTGGCCGCACATACAAAGCGTATCCACATCGGCAGCATGGTGACAAACCCCTATACCCGCAATGCCGCCGTCCACGCCGCCGCGCTCGCGACGCTGGACGAGATCTCCGACGGCCGCGCCTTCTGCGGCCTCGGAATCGGTGCCGGCCTCGAACCGCTCGGCCTGCACGATCCGAAACCGGTCCGGACCCTGCGAGAGACAGCCACGGCGATCATCCGCCTGCTGGCGGGGGAAACGGTGACGGTCCGCGGCCAGACGGTCACGCTGGAGCAGGCGAGCCTGTATCGCCCGCCCACCCGCCGCATTCCCATCGCGATCGGCACGCGCAGCGAACAGGTGATGCGCCTGGCCGGAGAAATCGCCGACATTGCGCTGGTGGGCGCGCGCCACCTCACGCCGGCACTGGTCGCGCAGTACCGCGGCTGGCTGGCCGCCGGTGCCGCCCGCGCCGGCCGGTTCGCCGAAGCGATCGAGGTCATGCCGCGTATCACGCTGTGTATTTCACACGATGAACGACGCGCCATCGCCAGCGTGAAGCGCTACGCGGCCCACTACCTCGACATCATGGGCGACAACGGCCCGCCCGTTGAACCCGCGCGACGGGCCGCCATCCGCGCCGCGCTTACGCAGGCAAGCGGCTGGTATTTTGATCTCGATCGATACGATCCGCCCGCGCTGCTCGACCTGGTCGACGAATCCCTTGCCCGGGCCTTCGCCGTTGTCGGCACGCCGGACCAAGGCGCGCACCAGATCCGCGCCCTGCTGGCGCTGGGCTTTCGCGGCGTGAGCTGCAATCTCGCGCCGGTTGCCAATGCGTCCAACTACCTGGGCCTGCGGGAAACGCTGGAAGGCGCGGCCGAGATGCTGGCCCTGCTGCGATGACCAGGCCGCCAAGATTGCCGATCCCTGCGATCAGTGGGTATTCTGCGCGCAGCGAAGTCGGCCACTCCGACCGTCCACGACATAACCGCAAGAGTCCAAGCACATGACACCGCCGATCCGGATTGATGCAGCCACGGGCCTGAAGGCTTTCAATACGCGCGCCGCCAAGGCCTCCGAGAAGATCACCGGCAAGGGCTATTCGCCCGTTGCCGACCAGGCATTGATCACGCTTCCCCCGCCGCCACCCGGCGCCGTCTTCAACGCCGAGGAACAGGCGAAGTACCGCGAATACAAGGAATCCCGCCAGGGCGCGGCCGACTACATCACCATGGAAGGTGAGTTCTCGAAGTACCTGGAAGACGTCTATTCCGCCCCGCCGGTCGAGCGTGAGGCGCTGACCGATGACTGCGAGATCGTCATCATCGGCGCCGGGTTCGCCGCCCTGATCCTGTGGTACAAGCTGCGCGACGCCGGCTTCAAGGATGTGCGCGTCTGCGAGAAGGGCGGCGACGTCGGCGGCACCTGGTACTGGAACCGCTATCCGGGCATCGCCTGCGACGTCGAATCCTACAGCTATTTCCCGCTGCTGGAGGAGATGGGCTACTTCCCGACGATGAAGTTCGCCTCGGGCTTCGAAATCCTCGAATACTGCCAGTTGATGGCGGAAAAGCTCGATTTCTACGATCGCTGCCTGTTCCACACGACGGTCGACCGCACCGAATGGGACAACACGGCCGGCCGCTGGGTTGTGTCCACCGACCGCGGCGACAAGATGCGCGCCCGCTATGTCGTGCTGGCCAACGGGTCGCTGACCACGCCGAAGCTGGCGCGGATCGAGGGCATGGAGACCTTCAAGGGGGAGGCGTTCCATACCTCCCGCTGGAACTACCATGTCGACCTGGCCGGCAAGCGCGTCGGCATCATCGGCACCGGCGCCTCCGCCGTGCAGGTGGTCCCGGAAATCGCCAAGGTGGTGAAGGAGCTTTACGTCTTCCAGCGCACTCCCTCCACCATCGACGTCCGCGACCAGCGCGTGACGACGCAGGAGGAGATCGAGGCCTGGTCGAAGGAACCCGACTGGGCGAAGAAGCGGCGTGAGCGTCTGGCCCAGATTTCCTCCGGCCGCACCGCGCTGAAGGGCAATGACGACTACCTGTCGGGCAAGGTCACCGCGGTCCGCGAAAAGCGGCAGTTCGATCGGGAACTCTCCCCCGAGGAGCTGATGGAGCGGCAGCTCAACACCAACTTCCGGATCATGGAGCAGATCCGCGCCCGCGTGGACGCGATCGTGAAGGACCCGAAGACGGCCGCCGCTCTCAAGCCCTACTACGCCTATGGCTGCAAGCGGCCGACCTTCCATGATGAATACCTGCCGTCCTTCAACCTGCCGCATGTGCACCTGATCGACACCGCCCCCGTGGGCGTCAACCACATCAACGAACGCGGCGTGGTGCATGACGGTGTAGAATACCCGGTTGACGTGCTGATCTACGCGACCGGCTTCCAGTGGATGGGCGCGGGCTCCTTCAACATGATCGTCGGGCGTGACGGTCGCTCGCTGCGCGGGAAGTGGTCCGAGGAGGGCGTGAAGACCTTCCTGGGCCTGCACAGCCACGGCTTCCCCAACCTGTTCATCATGTCCGGCCCGCAGGGCGGCGGCGGGCAGTTCAACTTCACCCGCACGATGGAAAGCCAGACGGACTACGTGGTCTGGCTGATGAAGACATCGCGGGAGCGGGGGAACAGCATCGTCGAGATCTCGAAGGAAGCCGAGATCGCCTACGCCGAACATTGCGCCGACGCCGACCTGCGGACCCGGCCGTTCCGGGACTGCCTGTCCTACTACAACGGTGACGGCAACGCGGCGCCGGGCAGTCTCGCCTATTACGGCGGGCCGCAGAAGTGGCACGAAATCCGGATGAAGGCGCAGGAAACGCTGGAACCCTTCGTGTTCGAGCAGGTGCCGGCCTAACCACCCAAGCCGGAGCTCGGCGGGTGGCCAAACCACCCGCCGGGTCCGGGTTCAGCGCTTGCGGACGAACTCCGTCCGCAGCACCAGCCCCTTGATCGTGTCGTGGCGGCAGTCGATCTCCTCGGGGTTGTCGGTCAGGCGGATCGACCGGATGATCGTCCCCTGCTTCAGGGTCTGGTTCGCGCCCTTGACCTTCAGGTCCTTGATCAGCGTGACCGAAACGCCGTCGGCCAGGACATTGCCGGCCGCGTCGCGGACCGCAGCTTTCTCAGGGGGCGCGGCCGCGCGTCCGGGCGGGACCCATTCGCCCGTCGCCTCGTCGTAGACGTACGCCTCGTCGTCGCCGTTCAAATCCATGCCCCCGATGAGGATCGGGGCCGGGTCCTGTCAGGATCTCGCAGGCCCGTCATCCGCGCGTCCCGGCACACCGAACCGGTCGCCGATTCGGCGCGGGACGCCCCGAGCTTAGCCGATCGGGCCGGTCCCGCGCGAGTGCGCAGAGCCGGCCCGGCGCGTCGGCCTTACCGCTTCAGCGGCCCGGCCTCGATCACGTCCTCGACCGTGCGCAGGCCGGCACGCGGGGAATTGACGAGGCAGGCCATGTTGCCCGGCGGGTGCTGGTTCTTCCACATCTTGGTGTGGGCCTGGGGGATCTTGTCCCAGGGGAAGACCTCGCTCATGCACGGGTCGATCCGCTGATCCAGCACGAACTGGTTCGCCGCCGAGGCCTGCTTGAGATGGGCGAAGTGCGAGCCCTGGATGCGCTTCTGCCGCATCCAGACGTAGCGGGCGTCGAAGGTGATGTTG
>CANJSR010000009.1 GCA_947476855.1 Acetobacteraceae bacterium | reverse complement strand
GGTCTTCCCGCCAGGGCGGGGCGATGACCTGGACGCCGATCGGCAGCCCCTCCCCCCGCACCGGCACGGCGACGACGGGCAGGCCGATGAAGGAGATCGGCTGGGTATAGATGCCGATATTGGGGCGCAGCGGCACGGTCTCGCCGCCCAGGTCCAGCATGGTCTGGCCGAGCGCGGGGGCCGTGCAGGGGGTTGCGGGGGCGAGGAGGATGTCGACGTCGCGGAACAGGGCCAGCACCGCGTCGCGGTACCAGCGGCGGAATTTCTGCGCCCGTACCACCAAGGGCGCGGGGACCAGGGCGCCGGCGATCAGGCGGTCCCGCACGGCCGGGTCGAAGTCGCCGGGGCGGGCGCGCAGCCGGTCCAGGTGCAGGGCGGCGCCCTCGGTTGTCGAGATGACGAAGGCGGCGGCACGGGCGCGGGCGGCCTCGGGAATTTCGATCTCCCGCGTCGTGCCCAGGGCGGCCGCGACAGAGGCCACGGCATCCAGGGCCCGCCGGGTCGCGCCAGCCTGGAAATAGCCGCCGAGGGTGGCGATCCGCAGCCCCTCCGCCCCGCGGGGCAGCAGGTCCCGGGTCGGTTCGGCGGGGCGGTCGGCGCAGACCGGGACGGCGTCATCCGGTCCCTGCATCGCGTCATAGGACCGGCTCAGGTCGTCGACGGTGCGTGCCAGGGGACCCAGGTGATCCAGGCTGGTGACGAAGGGGAAGCTGCCGGCGCGGGACAGCCGGCCATAGGTCGGCTTCAGTCCGAAGATGCCGCAGAACGAGGCCGGCACCCGGATCGAGCCGTTGGTGTCCGACCCCAGCGCCAAGGGCACCAGCCCGCCACCGACCGCTGCCCCCGATCCGCCGGAGGAGCCTCCGGTCATGCGTGTCGGGTCATGGGGGTTGCGGGAGGGGCCGTCGTGGACGTTTTCCCCCGTAAAGTCGTAGGCATATTCGCCCATGTTGAGCGCGCCGACCAGCACCGCCCCGGCAGCCTCCAGGCGGCGGACCAGGGTCGCGTCGGTCTCGGCCGGCTTGCGGTCACGGTTGATGCGGGAACCGGCGAGCGTCGGCTGGCCGGCGATGTCGATCAGGTTCTTGACCGCGAAGGGCATCCCCTCCAGCGGCAAGGGCGCCCGCCCGGCGGCGCGGGAGGCATCGAGGGCCGCCGCCTTGGCCCGCGCGCGATCGGCGGTAACGGCAGTGAAGGCGTTCAGGACCGGGTCCCGTTCGGCGATGCGGGCCAGCGCGGCCTCAATGGACGCAACGGCGCTCATGCCCGGAACACCGGGGCGGGGTCGGCTTCGTCGGACAGCGGAAACTTGTCCACGGTGTCGGCCAGCCGCAGGGTAACGAGCAGGTTGGCGCGGATCGCTTCCCGCCATTCCGACTCGATCGGAATGCCCAGCAAAGCGGTGCCGGCGTCGATCAGTTTGTCCACATCGTCTGGCGGCATCAGGCGGTCTCCGATCCAGGGCGGCCGGCGGCGATCCAGGCGCGCCAGCTGCCGAACGCGGTGATATCCAGGGTGTTGGCGACGCCCTCGGTCTCGGCCAGGAAGCCGAGGCAGGGGCCGTCTTCGAGGTCCACGGTCCCGAAACCCAGCGGCGGGGGCACCTGGGCGAGCAGCGCCCCGGTCGCGGTGGTGGGCAGGGCCCAGACTTCTCCCGCGATGGCGGCGCCGTTCGCGGCCCGGACCATGCCGGGACGGGCGCCGACCGCGTGCAGGCGGTAGGCGGGGCTGGTGGCGGCGGTGCGGAGGAATCGCGCGCCCAGGTCCAGCAACTGCCCGTTCAACGGCAGGCCCGCCATGTGGCCGCCGACGCAGAACAAGGCGGTCTCTCCGGCCGCGAGGGCATCCGGTTCGGCGGGCGGGGGCAATGAAAGGCCGGTGGCGCCGAGGGTGGACACGCGCGCCCTGTGGATGTGATCGGCCAAAGCCGCCAGCCGTCCCTCGGACCAAGCCGGCCCGACCAGCGTCACGCCGACCGGCAGCCCATCGGGTCCAAAGCCCGCGGGCACGGCGATGGCCGCCAGGTCGCAGAGGTTGACGAAGTTCGTATAGGTCCCCAGCCGGCTGTTCGGCCCGATCGGATCGGCCGCGAGTTCCGCCAACGTCGGGCAATACGGCGTGGTCGGCAGCAGCAGGACGTCGCAGGTGGCGAACAATTCCGCCGCGAGCCGCCGGACCTGGGCGAGCTTGTGGAAGGCGTGGAACGCATCGACGGTGCGCCGGCTCTGCCCGCCTTCCAGGATCGCGCGGGTCACCGGATGCAGGGCGTCCGCCTGGTCACGCAGCACGTCCTCCAGCGCTGCCGTCCGCTCCGCCACCCAGGGGCCGTCGTACAGCAGACGCGCGATTTCGAGGAACGGTGTGATGTCGACCGGTTCAGCGTTCAGGGAGACGGCGACCGCCCTGGTCGCGTCGGCCACCCCCGGCGCGCAGAGGTCCCCCGGATCGGCGAAGCGGACCCGCAGGGCTGGCGGCAAAGGCGGGCGGCGCAGATGGGCGAAGGGAGCCGCGCGAGAATAGGGATCGGCCGGGTCGGGCACCGCGATCACGCGCTGCACCGCCATCGCCTGATCGACGGACCCGGCGAAGACCGAGATCGTATCGATCGACCGGCAGGCCGGCACCATACCTCGGGCCGAGACGCTGCCGATGGTTGGCTTCAACCCGACAATGTTGCCGAAGGCGGCGGGCACGCGGCCCGAGCCGGCGGTGTCGGTGCCCAGCGCGAAGGTCACGATCCCGGCGGCGACCGCGCAACCGGACCCGGAGGACGATCCCCCCGGCACGCGGTCCGCGTCGAACACGTTGCGGGGCACGCCATAGGGGCTGCGCACACCGACCAGGCCGGTCGCGAACTGATCGAGGTTGGTCTTCCCGATCAGCAGCGCCCCCGCATCCAGCAGGCGCCGCACCGCCGGCGCGTCCTCGGTCGGTGTATAGGCAAAGGCCGGGCAGGCGGCGGTGGTCGGCAGACCGGCGACGTCGATATTGTCCTTGACCGCGAAGGGCACGCCCCAGAGGGGACGGCCCCGCGGTCCTTCCTCCGCCAGCAAGCGGGCGCGGGCACGGATAGCGGCGTCGGGCAGCCGCGTGATCCACAGCGCCCGATCGTCATGCGCCAGGTCGGCGGCGATCGCCCGTTCGGCAGCGGCGATCGGGTCTTCGGTCATGTGCGCTCTCCCAACGCCGAACGCATCACCAGCCTCGGCTGTGTCAGTGGTTCCAGTTCCCGCGCGTAATGCTCATACGCGAAGTGAACGATGCCGATATGATCCCGCATCGCCGCGGCAGCCCCCGCACGATCACCGCGCTGGATGGCGGAGACGACGCGGTCATGTTCCTCATACGAAAGCGCCAGACGGCCCGCGGTACGGAACTGCGCGCGCCGGAACGGGGCCAGGCGCTTGCGGGTGGTCAGGGTGACCTCGGCCAGATAGGCGTTGTGCGCTCCGAGGTAGATGGCGTGGTGAAACCGCTCGTTCACCTCATGGTAGTGCTGCGGATCGCCCTGGCGGATCAGGTCGCGCAGGGTGCCGTGGACAGCGGCGAGGTCGCCCCGTTCGGCCGGCGTCATCGCCACCGCCGCGTGGCCGGCGCAGAGGGCTTCCAGTTCGGCCATGACGGCGAACATGTCCTCGACCTCATTCGCCGCCGGACGGGTGACGACCGCGCCGCGATGCGGCTGAATGCTGACCAGGCCGGCGGAGGAGAGTTCGCGCAAAGCCTCCCGCACCGGGGTGCGGGACACGCCGAAGCGGCGGGCGAGGGAGACTTCATCGAGCGCGACGCCCGGGCGCAGGTCCCCGCGCACGATTTCATCGGCGATCTGGATGCGGAGCCGTTCCGCGTGGGTGGTGCGGGCAGCCATGGGAGTCAGGCCGGCGGATGCGGCACGGCCGCGAGCAGTTCGCGCGTGTAGTCCGCCGTCGGGGCTTCCAGCACCTGCTGGGCGGTGCCCTGCTCCACGATCCGGCCAGCGCGCATGACGATGACGCGGTCGCACAGCAGGCGGACGACATGCAAGTCATGGCTGACGAAAAGATAGGACATCCCGAGAGAGATCTTCAGCTCCTCCAGAAGATTGAGCACGACGGCCTGGACGGACACATCCAGCGCCGCCGTCGGTTCGTCCAGGATCACCAGGTCAGGGTTCAGCGCGATGGCCCGGGCGATGCCGACGCGGGCCTTCTGCCCGCCGGACAACTGGTGCGGAAACCGGTCCAGCAGATGCGTTGGCAGGCCCACGAGACCCGCCAGTTCCTCGCACCTGGCCCGCAGGGCGTCGCGGCCCATGCGGTCGGCCATGCGCAGGATCGGATCGGCGATGGCACGTTCGGCCGTGAAGCGCGGGTTCAGGCTGTCGGTCGGGTCCTGGAACACCATCTGGATGCGCTTGCGCAGCGGATGGCGGGGGAAGGCGCGGGCGGGGATCGCCGCGATCTCCTGCCCATCGAAATGGATGCTACCGTCGGACGGATCGAGCAGGCGCATGATCATCATCGACGTCGTGGATTTGCCGCAGCCGGACTCGCCCACCAGGCCGACGCTCTCACCACGGTCGATATGCAGGTCGATGCCGTCCACGGCGTTGACCGCGCCATAGGTCTTCACCAGCCCGCGCACATCCAGCAGGCGGCCCGTCTTGGGGATGGCGGCGGGGACGGTCTCGGGCGGCGGGTCCATGACCAGGTCGCGCAGCGTGGCCCCCGGGCGCGGCGTCGCTCGCAGCAGCCGCTTCGTATAGGCATGGGTGGGGGCGGAGAAGATCGTCGCGGCCGGCGCGGCCTCCACCACCCGGCCCTTCTCCATCACCATCACGCTGTCGCAATAGGCGGCGGCAAGGCCGAGGTCGTGGGTGATCAGGATCGCGGACATCCGGCTTTCCCGTGTCAGCTCCACGATCAGGTCCATGACCGCCTTCTGCGTCGTGACATCCAGGCCAGTCGTCGGTTCATCGGCGATCAGCAGGCGGGGCCGGCAGGCCAGCGCAAGGGCGATCACCACGCGCTGGCACATCCCGCCCGACAGCTCGAACGGATAGGCGTCGTAGCGTTCCTCGGGGCGGGCGATGCGGACGCGGTCGAGCATGGCGATGGCCTTGGCGCGAGCGTCGGCGCGCGTGGTCTGGCCGTGGCGCAGCAGCACGTCCTCGATCTGCCGGCCGATCTTGCGGATCGGGTTCAGCGCGGCGCGGGGGTTCTGGAACACCATCGAAATCTCGCGCCCGCGCAGGTCGCGCATGTCGGATTCCGGTAGATTCCTAAGGTCCATGCCAGAGAACGTGACGCTACCCTCGGCGATGCGGCCGGCGCGGTCGAGGATGCGCATCACGGCATAGGACGTGACCGACTTGCCCGAGCCCGACTCCCCGACGATTCCCAGGATTTCGCCGCGCCGGACGGACAGGTCGACATGCTCCACCGCGCGGACGACACCGCGCCGTGTGGCGAATTCCACCGTCAGGTCATGCACATCCAGCAGCGGCAGGGTTTCCATGGCCGGCCTCACGTGCGGCGCCGCGGGTCGACGATGTCGCGCAGGCCGTCCCCCAGCAGGTTGAAGCAGAACACCGCGCTCATCAGCGTCAGGCCGGGGAACAGGGCGACCCACCACTCGCCGGAGATGATGCCGGCCGCACCTTCGGCTACCATGATCCCCCATTCCGGCGTCGGCGGGCGGACACCGAGGCCGATGAAGGACAGGCCGGCGGCGTTCAGGATCGCATAGCCCATGGTCAACGACATCTGCACGACCATGATCGGCAGGATGTTGGGCAGGATGTGGAACAGCAGGATGCGCGCGTCGGTGTTGCCGGCGAGGCGGGCGGCGAGGACGAAGCCGGCGTCGCGGCGGATATTGGCCTCGGCACGGGCCAGGCGGGCATAGAGGGGGAAGTTCACCACCGCCGTCGCGATGACGATATTGGTTACGGTGTTGCCCAGGGCGGCGACAATGCCCATGGCCAGGACGAACAGCGGAAAGGCCATGATCGTGTCCGCGAGGCGGCCGACGATCCGGTCGGTCCAGCCGCCGAAGTATCCGGCTGAAATCCCCGCCAGCCCGCCGGCCGCGAAGACCACGGCGACCGAACTGACCGCGATGATCATGTCGAGCCGCGTCGCCACCACGACGCGGCTGAAGATGTCGCGCCCCAACTGGTCGGTGCCGAACCAATGCGCCGCCGAGGGGGGACGGAGGGACGCGGAACTGTCGGTCGCGAGCGGGTCGTAGGGCACCAAGGACGGGCCGAAGATCGCCGCCAGGATCAGAACCAGGAACAGGGCGAAAGCGACGCCGGTGACCGGGTTCTCGGTGATCACATGGCGGGCGTGCTGCAACGTGGCGGTCAGGCCAGAGGCCGGACGGACGATGCCGAGTTCGGTCGCGCTCATGCGTCGATCCTCACGCGCGGATCGATCAACCCATACAGGATGTCGATACAGAGGTTCAGCAGCAGATACAGCACCGCCATGACCAGCACGAAGCCCTGCACGGGGGCGTAGTCGGAGGCGATCAGTGCCTCCACCGCGTAGGACCCGATGCCGGGCCAGGCGAAGACCTTCTCCACCAGCACCGATGCGCCCAGCAGGAAGGAGAACACCATGCCGAGCGTGGTGATGACGGGGAGAACGGCGTTGCGGAAGGCGTAGGTGAGGACGACGGTTGTCGGCGGCAGGCCGGCGGCGCGGGCGGTGCGGACGAAGTCGGATTCCAGGACCGCGAGCATCGAGCCTCGGGTCATCCGCGCGATCGGCGCCAGGGCGAAAATCGCGAGCGTGGCCGCGGGCAGCGCCAGCTGGGCGACCGTGCCGTGGAAGCCCTCCAGGTCACCCGTCAGGAGCGTGTCGACCAGGTAGAAGCCGGTGATGGTTGGTGGGGTGGTAGCGAAGACGTCCAACCGCCCCAACGGCGAGGGCGACCAGCCGAGGATGTAGTAGAACACATAGACCAGCAGCAGGCCGGTGAAGAACACTGGCAGCGACACGCCTGCCGTCGCGACCACGCGGCAGGCGTGATCGATGAAGGACCGTTCCTTCAACGCGGCGATGATGCCGAGCGGGACGGCGATGGAGACGGCGAGGACGAGTGCCACGAGGACGAGTTCGGCCGAGGCCGGCAGGCGCGCGGTGATGTCGGACAGGACCGGCTGGCCGGTGGTCAAAGACGAGCCAAAGTCTCCGCGCACCAGGTCCCCGACATAGCGGATGAACTGCACCGGCAAGGACTGGTCGAGGCCGAGGCGTGCCTTGATCTCGGCGATCGCTGTCGGGGTTGCCGCGGGGCCGGCGAAGTAGGCGGCCGTGTCCCCGGGCAGCACCCTTGTCAGCAGGAACGTGACGATGATGACCCCCACCACGCTGGGCAGGGCCGTGGCCATGCGGCGACCGATCGGGCGGAGGGCCTTCATGGGTCTCAGCCTTTCGCGAGGGAGCGGTAGTCGAGCCGCCGGTGGAACCAGTACTGATAGCCCGTGATGTTCGGCTGCATCGCGACGTTCACATAGGGCTGATACAGCGGGATGCGGGGGATATCCTTGAAGGCCAGGTCGACGAAGCCGCGCACCGAACGGTCATAGGTGGCCATGTCGCCGGTTGCCGCCGACATCCGCGCGCCGTCGATCAGGCTGTCCATTTCCGGTGACTTGTAGCTCATGGTGTTGAAGACGGCGTTCTGGCCGTGATAGCACCAGAAGAAGAAATACTCCGGGTAGTCGAGCCAGCCGGAAAAGACGTTCGTATAGATCGGCAGGACCTTCTTGTTCAGTTCCGTCCGCCAGTTCGAGCCCGGGATCTTGTTCAGCGTCGCCTTGATGCCGATCTTGCCGAGGCTTTCCTGCGTCAGCACGCAGATCGGTTCGTTCACGTCGGCGAAACCCAGGTCGAAGGACAGGTTCGTTTCAAATCCGTCCGGATAGCCGGCCTCGGTCAGCAGGGCCTTGGCCTTTGCCAGGTCGGTCTTGAACGGGGAAGGCTGCGGCCAGGCGACCTCGGTCGCCCCACCGGTCTTGCCGAACATCGGCTTGCCCAGGCCGAACAGCACGACTTCCATGATCTTGTCATAGGGGATCGCGTAGGCCACCGCTTCCCGCACCTTCGGGTTGTCGAAGGGCGGCTTGGTGACGTTCATGCCGATATACTGGATGCCGTTGCTGTAGGGCGTGGAGACCAGCGTCAGCTTGCCGGCGGCCTTCATCTCGGCGAAGTCCTTCGACGGCAGATCGTAGGAGATATCGGCGTCCCCCCGCTGCAACAGCGCCCGCCGGTTGCCCGATGAGGGGACCATCCGCCAGATGATGCGGCGGATCTTCGGCATCGCGCCGCCCTTCCAGGCGTCGTTGCGCTCCAGGATCACTTCCGTGCCGGGGGTCCATTTCGTGACCTTGTAGGCGCCCGATCCGGCGGTGTTCTGCTTGGTGTATTCCAGGCCCCAGGGATCGGTGGCGGTCGCGTTCTTCTGCACCAGGCCGGAGTTGACGACGCAGGGCACGATCACGGCCAGGTCGGGAATAGTCAGGCGGTCCTTGCGGATGAAATCGACGCGGACGGTGTGGTCATCGACGACGACGAACTGTTCCGGCTTTTCCAGGCTGCCGGCCTTCATCTGGAAGGTCGGGAAGCCACCGACGGAGACAGCGCGGTCCAGCGACCATTTCACGTCCTTGGCGGTGACCGGGGAGCCATCCTGGAACGTCGCGTCCCGCCGCAGCTTGAACGTGGCGTACATGTCGCCGACGACCATGTCCTCGGCCAGTTCGGGGATGATCTTGTCGCGGTCGTAGTAGGGCGTGCCCTCGGCCGTTGTCTTCATGCCGTGGGTGATCAGGCGGTCGTAGCAGTTCCAGGACACCTCATAGCCCGGCACGTTGGTGCCGATGCCGTGGATGTCGAGGTTGTTGGGGCCGCTCTCGGAGACGATCAGCAGCGTCTCATTGCGGGACTGGGCACGGAGGGGACTGTGAACGGCCGGCGCCGTCACGGCGGCGGTCGAGGCCAGGAATGTGCGTCGCTTCATGGGGGGCATGCCTCGGCTGCGTTGTTGTTCACCGAATAGGCAATCGGCGTGCCAACTGTCCTGGCCGAGGGAAATCGCGGGAAAACAGCGGTTCCGGGGTGGTTCAGCCCAGACAGATTGCATACAATCGGTGATTATTGACGATAATTTAACCATAAAGGTTAAATTGCAACCATTTCGGCGCCAGCCCACGTTCCCCCGCACCACCACCGCCCGCGAAAAACCACCCGCCAGGGCCTTGCCAGACAACGCCGCTTCGGAAGATGTGTTGGGCTGGAAACGCGTGGCCGCCCCCATCCCGAATGGCGGTCCTTCAGGAAGGACGACCCAGCATGGCACCGACAGACGAACTCTTCGCCGAACTCCGCAAGATCGACACGCCGACCATCACCAACGTGGTCGCCACCTATCCGAAAAGCCCGCTCTGCCTCGGGCTGTACAACCCCTGGACCGAGAATTGGTACACCGACACCTCGATCCGCTGCATCTATCCGGAGAAAGGCGCCATCATCGGCCATGCCGTCACCTGCGTGTACGGCCTGCCCGACCCGAACTACACCGGGCGCCTGAGCTTCATGGACGTGGTCGACGCGCTCGATGCCATGAAGAAGCCGACCATCCTGGTCATCCAGCAGAAATGGCCCGCGGAACTGATGTCCAAGGCCGGCCTGGCCGGAGAGATCATGGTCACCTCCATGAAGGCCGTCGGCTGCATCGGCATGCTGTCCAACGGACCGTCGCGCGACGTCGACGCGATCCGCAAGCTCGACTTCCAGATGCTGCTCGGCGGCGTGACCGCGGGGCATGGCGAAATGGCGGTCCATGCCGTGAACGTCCCCGTCTCGGTCGGCGGCATGGACGTCGCACCCGGCGACCTGATCCACATGGATGAGAACGGGGCGGTCAAGTTCCCGGCCGACAAGGCCGGACAGGTGCTGGAGAACGCGAAGAAGATGCTGGACGCGGAGGCCGAACACCTTGCCCGCCTGCGCGCTGCGAAGACCGCGGCCGAGGTGCGGGCCGCCGGCGGCAGCTACACCGCCAAGCGCCCAGCCTGATCCAACGCCCGGCCGGCGGTCCGCGTGACCGCCCGCCGGGTTTCAGGCACTCGGGATCGGCCGGCGGATCAGCGGCACCAGACACAAAGTCAGCAGGGTCACCGCGAGCAGCAGCTTGAAATCGTTCAGATAGGCGATCACCGTCGCCTCGGCGTTGACCATCCGGTTCAGGAAGATGGCCCCGCGCGGCGTCTCCGGCGACATCAGGACGCCGAGTGACGGATACAGGTCGAGAGCGCGGTTGAATGGGGTAATGTAGGCGCCGATCTCCTCATGCAGCGCCTGCCCGTTGCTCACCAGGACAGCCGCGACCATCGAGACACCCAGCGCCGCGCCGATGTTGCGGAACAGGTTGATCAGCGCCGACCCCTGAGTCCGCAGATGCGCGGCCAGAGTCGTGAAGGCGATCACCTGCAACGGGATGAACGTCATCCCCAGCCCGAACCCCTGCACCGACATCACCCACGACACCCAGTTGGGCGCGACATTCGGGGTCCAACCCGTCATGTCCCAGAACGACCAGGCGGTACACAGCAGCCCCGTGGCGACCATGTATCTCTGGTCGACGCGGGAGGAGAGCTGGCCCACCAGCATCATCCCGAACATCGACGCCAGCCCTCGCGGCGCCAGCAGCCACCCCGCCTGCCCGACCGGATAATTCGACACGGTCTGCAGCCACGGCGCGGCCAGGGCGTTGGAGGAGATCAGCACCACGCCAAAGCAGAACAGCATGAACGTCGCGGTGATGAAGTTCCGGTCGGTGAACAGCGCCGGGCTGATGAATGGTCTCTCGGCCGTCGCGATGTGGATGACGAACAGATAGAACCCGAGCGCGGCCAGCACCGCGGCGATCTGGATTTCCCGGCTGTGGAACCAGTCCTCAGACTGCCCGCGATCGAGCATCATCTGGAAGCTGGCGATGCCGATCGCCAGGATGATGAAGCCGATCCAGTCGAACCGCAGCCCGGCCTCCGGCACCGACTTGGGCAGCAGGATCAGCAGGCCGATGATCGCGATGACGGCGAAGGGCGTGCTGACCACGAAGACCAGCCGCCAGTGATACAGATCGGTCAGCACGCCCCCGATCGGCGGGCCGACGATCGGACCGATCATCAGCCCCATCCCCCAGATCGCCATGGCCGGGCCACGCTGCTCCGCCGGGTAGATGTCCAGCAGCACCGATTGCGCCAGAGGCACCAGGCCGGCCCCGAACATGCCCTGGATCAGGCGGAAGATGACGATCTGCTCCAGCGACTGCGCCAGGGCACACAGCAGGGAGAACACGGCGAACCCGGCCAGGCAGACGATCAGCAACTGCTTGCGGCCGAACCGGTTGGCCAGCCACCCCATCGGCGCCGTCATGATCGCCGTGGCGATGATGTAGGACGTCAGGACCCATGCCACCTGGTCGATCGTCGCGCCGAAGCTGCCCTGCATATACGGCAGTGCCAGATTGGCGATGGTGGCATCCAGCGCCTGGATCGTCGTCGAAAAAATCAAACACGCCGTGATCAGCGCTCGGCGGTAGGTCGGTTCGGCGGTGGGCAGGGCCAAGGCGGTGACCTTCGAGTTCCGTCGCGTATGTGCCACCTCGGCGGCCGAAATGGCACCCGGGTCCCACCAACCCTGTCACGCGTACCCTGGGCCGACCAGCGATCGACCCAGGGCAGTCGGCTAGTCCCGCTTGAACCGGTAATGGAACCGGTTCGCCCCATCCGCCGTCACCAGCCCCACGGTCGGCGCCGGGAAGTGGATCGGCAGCAGCAGGGTCGGCGTGTCGGCCACGGACGAAAGGAACGTCTTCCGCGATTCCGCCGCCTGCTTCGGGTCCCAGTCGACGCCGGGCGACCAATGCAGCTCCCGCGTCTGGATCGCGTGGTGCATCATGTCCCCGGTCACCACCGCCCGCTGGCCCTTGGAGTGGATGTTCACGCAGCAATGGCACGGTGAGTGCCCGGGCGTCGGCGTCAGCGTGATCGTGTCGTCCAGCGCGTAGTCGTCATCGACCAGCAGCGCCTGGCCGGCTTCCACGATCGGCAGGCAGTTGTCGCGGAACACCGTGCCGGGCGGGTTTGCACCCTTGGCATGTTCGGCTTCCCACACGGCGTATTCCCGCTTGTGGAAGATGTATTTCGCGTTCGGGAACGTCGGCACCCAGCGCCCGTCGCGCAGCGTCGTGTTCCAGCCCGTGTGATCGATATGCAGGTGCGTGCAGAACACATAGTCGATCTGCTCATAGCTGACGCCCAGGGCGAACAGCTCGTTCCGCCACCGCTCCTTGCCCGGGAAGTCGAACGGGGCGGCGTGGCCCTTGTCCTCTCCGGTGCAGGTATCCACCAGGATCGTATGGCGCGGAGAGCGCACGACGAAGGTCTGGTAGGTGATGTTCATCTTGCCTTCGGCGACGTCGAAAACTTCCGGCTCCATCGAGGACAGGTGACCCTTGAAGATCGCGTCATCATAGGCCGGGAAGAAATCCTGCGGCCGGCGCCACGGGCCCTCACGCTCGATCACCGCGTCGATGGTGATGTCGCCAATCCTGATCTGTCGCATCGGTGCTTCCCCCTTGGTACTGACGGCCAGGGTAACAAGGGCAGGCCGGCGGGACCAGAGGCGGCCGCCGCACGGCCCGTGCCGGTTCATCCTGGGTCAACGACATTTTTCTTGCGACGACAACGCCCGGTCGGTTTAAGAACCCCGGTTATGCTGAAGCTTCGGATCATCCCCTGCCTGGACGTGCGCGACGGACGGGTCGTCAAGGGCGTCAACTTCGTGTCCCTGCGCGACGCCGGTGACCCGGTGGAGCAGGCGGCCGTCTATGACGCCGCCGGCGCGGACGAACTGACCTTCCTCGACATCACGGCCAGCCATGAAAACCGGGACACGATCCTCGACGTCGTCTCCCGCACCGCTGAACGCGTGTTCCTGCCCCTGACCGTGGGCGGGGGCATTAGGTCCACCGACGACATGCGCCGCCTGCTGCTCGCCGGCACCGACAAATGCAGCATCAACTCCGCCGCCGTGGCGCGGCCCGAACTGGTGCGCGAAGCCGCGACCAAGTTCGGCAGCCAGTGCGTGGTCGTGGCGGTCGATGCCAAGCAGACCGGGCCGGATACGTGGGAGGTGTTCACCCATGGCGGCCGCCGCCCGACTGGGATGGACGTCGTCGGCTGGTGCCAGCAGGTCGTATCCCTGGGTGCGGGTGAAATCCTGCTGACCAGCATGGACCGCGATGGGACCGGCAAGGGTTTCGACCTGGAGCTGCTGCGCCGCGTCTGCGGGGCGGTGCGGGTGCCCGTCGTCGCATCCGGCGGCGTCGGCACGCTGGACCATTTTGTCGAGGGCGCGCGCGCCGGCGCCACCGGCCTGCTGGCAGCCAGCGTCTTTCACTTCGGAACCTTCACCATCGCCCAGGTCAAAGCCGCCCTGCACCAGGCCGGACTTCCCGTGCGACTGCCCAGGATCGCTGCCTGACCATGGCAAAGCCAACCAAGAGAAAACCGGACTCCAAGACCAAGGTCCCCGCGGTCAAGGCCACGAAGTCGACCAAGACCGTCAAGCTGACCAAGACGGTGAAGTCGACGAAAACCGGCAAGGTGGCCAAGCCGCGCAAGGCCCCCGCCCGCCCCGTGCCGACCGTGATCAGTGAGGTCAGGAGCGCCGTGCTCGACCGCCTGTGGCGCGTCGTCCTCAGCCGCCGCGACGCCGACCCCAACCTCAGCCACTCGGCTCGGCTGCTGTCCCGCGGGCCGGCCAAGGTCGCCCAGAAATTCGGTGAGGAAGCGGTCGAGTGCCTGATCGAGGCTGTCTCGGGCAACCATGAAGCCCTGGTCGCCGAAAGCGCCGACGTCCTGTACCACCTGCTGGTGGTCTGGGTGGCGGCTGGCGTCGAACCGAATGAGGTCTGGGCCGAACTGGAACGCCGGGAAGGCGTGAGCGGCATCGCCGAGAAGGCCGCCCGCCCGAGGGAACTGCCGATCGCCCTGGGCCTGCAAACCAAGAAGATCCCCTGACTCGCGGGAGTGATACGATGACTGTCAGTGGCCTGCCGCCCTATGACGACAACAATATCTTCGCCCGCATCCTGCGCGGCGAAATCCCCTGCCGGAAAGTGCATGAGGACGCGTGGACGCTCGCGTTCCATGACATCAACCCGCAGGCGCCGACGCATATCCTAGTGATCCCGAAGGGCCGCTATTGCTCCTTCGCCGATTTCAGCGCCGATGCCTCGGCCGAGGAAATCGCCGGCTTCATCCGCGCCGTGGGCCAGATCGCCCGCGATCTGGATCTGGAGGCGCCAGGCTATCGGCTGCTGGCAAACATGGGCGACCATGGCGGGCAGGAAGTGCCACATCTGCATGTTCACCTGTTCGCTGGCCGGCCGCTGGGGCGGATGATCCCGTCGGATTGAGCGCAACGGATCAACCGGCGGCGCGCCACTGTAATCAGCGAAGACCGCGAGCGCCGGTCGTTCCGTCATTATTATCATTCCATTTGCAGGCGCCACCCATCCGACCACAATAAGGTCCGTGGAAGCTGCGGCGATCTTATGACCATTCGCGTTTATATTATAACGAATACCGACTGTGAAATTGCTGTCTTATGCTATTGTCATAATTGGATTTATCGAAATTTTCGGAAAATCCTCCCGGAATGCCGGGCTTGGCCCTGGATGACCCTGGAACCCTGCGCTAACGTGGTCGCAAGACGGGGATTATTTCGCTGCACAAGCGGACAGTCGGGGGATTTCGAATGTCGTCGCGGATCGTCATTCAGCACGTGACTGGCTCCAAGGCCAACCGGATCGAACACCTTACCTTGGAAGGCCTGCGAGAGATCACGCTGGGCCGTGACAGTACATCGAACATTCGCTTCGACGAACAGGGTGACGACGCGGTCAGCCGCCGGCATGCTTCAATTCGTGTGCAAACCGAACCAGCCCTTGGCTTCTGGATCGCCGACCTCGGCAGCCGCAACGGCACCCGGGTCAACGACGAACCCGTGACGTCGGAAACCGAGCTTCTGCCTGGGGATACGGTTGAACTCGGCAAGGGTGGCCCGCGGTTCGTCTTCGACCTGCAACCGCGCCCCGCGCATTTCGCGGGCCGTACCAAGGTCATTTCCATCGGTAGCGCCGCGCCGACGCGCACGCTTGATACCGCGAGCATCGAGGCCGCGGCACGGGCCGCCGCCTCCACCTCCGAGGTTGCCGCCAAGACAGGTGTCGGCCGCAACACCGTCATGCACATGATGGCCGACCAGCGGCAGAAGACCAACAAAAGCTGGATGTATATACTCGCCGGCGTCCTGGCGGTCGTGGCGCTGGGCGGTGGTGGCCTTTACTATCACACCAAGCGGGAGGCCGAGCAGGTCAGGCTGGCGGCGGAAGAGCGGGTGCAGGAGGCGCGGGTGGCGGCCGAGGCACAGGCCGCGCGAGCCGCCGCGGCGGCCGCGGCCGTGCGCACCGACATGGGCATGAGCCCGCAGGAAGTCGTCCGCCGGTTCGGCAATGCAACGGTCCTGATTGAGGCAAGCTGGCGGCTGTATGACTCCCGGTCGGGCAAGGAAGTCTTCCATCTTACCCTTCCCCATAGGGGACAGCGGGTTCCTTGCTATATTGAAGGCCGCGACGGCACCTTGACTCGCTGGTTGATCACGGAGGACCTGTCTCAGACGGCCATACCGGTCGCGCAAGCGAGCCGTGGAAGTGGCTTTGTCATCAGCGAAAACGGCTTCATCATGACCAACAAGCACGTTGCGGCCGGTTGGATGGTCAACTACGCTCCCCCAACCACGAATTCCATAGTGCTGGTATTCAAGCTTGATAACCCCAAGCAGTATCGGGAGATGAATCTTTTCGCGCAGAATGAATATAGTCTGAATACTGTGGACATGAATCGGTGGGTACCAAGTGAACATGGTGCAAGACTGTACAGACCCGACCGACCGTCATTGATCGAAGGCCAGCCGAGGCCCCTTGAGGGACGCGGAGAACTGGCAGTGCTATTCCCTGGCAACCCGGTTTCCACCCGGGCATCGGTCGAGCGTGTCTCCGCCCAGGTCGACGTCGCCATCATCAAAGTCAATAGCCAGCAGGCGCTCACAACTGTCCAACTGGCTACCGACAACGTCGTCAAGGTTGGTGAACGCGTGACCGTGCTCGGCTATCCCGCCTTCTCCACTCAAACCGTCGCTCTCGTCCGCTCGCACGAGATGGGACAGGCCGCCACAAAGCAGCAACAAATTCCCGAGCCCACGGTCACCGATGGCGTCGTGTCGCAGATCAGCCGACCCCGGCAGGACCACGGCGATGTCACGACGATCGGTAATATGGGGGATGTCTACCAGCTCACCGTCCCATCCGGCGCTGGGAACAGCGGCGGGCCGACCTTCAATTCCGCGGGCAAGGTCATCGGCGTCTTTACCTATGGATCACGCCTCCGCGAGACCACGACCTTTGCCGTTCCAATCAAGTACGGCCGGGACCTGATGCAAGTGCAGCGGACGGAGTAGGAAGCTGGCTACCGCCGAGGCGCCGCAGATCCATGCCTGACCCAAGCAAGACCCCAACCCAGCCGCACGGTATCCTGCGGCTGACCGGCGCGATGATGACCGATGTCGGGATGGTGCGTCCCCACAACGAAGACTCGGTCATGTACCGCATCCCCGGTCCCGCCGACAGCGACGCCTCGCGGGGGGTGCTCGCGATCGTCGCCGATGGCATGGGCGGCCATGCCGCGGGAGAAGTAGCAAGCCAGATCGCCACACGCTCGATCCACACCGTCTACTATGAAAGCGACCTGCCGATCCCCGAGACCCTGGCCCGCGCCTTCGCCACCGCGAACCTGGTGATCCGCCAGCAGGCTGGCACGGAACCGGACCTCGCCGGCATGGGCACCACCTGCACCGTCCTCGCCGCCCGCGACGGCCAACTCTGGCTCGGCCATGTCGGGGACAGCCGAGCGTATATGCTGCGGGCGGGAGAGATGAAGCAATTGAGCGAGGACGACACCCTGGTCGCCAGGCTGGTACGGGACGGTACGATGACCGCCGAGGAAGCGCGGAACAGCCCGGAACGCAGTGTCCTGGTGCGGGCCCTGGGCGTCCACGACACGGTGGAGCCGATGGTCTGGAAAGAAGGCCTGCCCCTGCGTAGCGGCGACCGGTTCGTCCTGTGCTCCGATGGGTTGCACGACCTGGTCGATAACGCGTCCATCCAGGCCGCGATCACCGAGCATCCGCCGTCCGAGGCGTGCCGCATCCTGGTCCAGGCGGCGCGGGAGGCGGGCGGGCATGACAACATCTCGGTAGGGGTGTTCACTGTGTCCAGCCTGGTGGACCGGCCGGCGGCCAGCGAACGTGGGACCCGTGAAGTGAAGCTCGATGACCTGGGGAGGGATCGCGCATGACACCCTCGACCATCGGCAAATACGACATCATCGGCCAGCTTGGCGCCGGCGGCATCGGCAAGGTCTATGCCGCGCGGGACCGCCAGTTGGGCCGGACCGTGGCGATCAAGTCGCTGCATGCCCAGTTCGTCAGCGACAAGTCGTTCGTGGAACGCTTCCGGGAGGAAGCGAAAATCCTTGCCAACCTGTCGCACGCCAACATTACGACGCTGTACGACCTGCTGGACGAAGACAACCAGTTGCACATGGTTATGGAACTGGTCCGAGGCCACACGCTGGAAGACGTGCTGTCCCGGCAGCGCCAACTATCCCTGAAGCAGTGCCAGGCGATCATCGCACAGGCCGTGGCAGGGTTGGCCTACGCACATCGCATGGGGGTCGTGCATCGGGACATCAAGCCCGCCAACATGATGATCACGGAAGCCGGCGTCGTGAAGGTCATGGACTTCGGCATCGCCCGCGTGTCCGGATCGCAGCGGCTGACGCGGGAAGGCAGCATCGTCGGCACCCTGGCCTATATGCCGCCCGAGGCCATTCGCGGCCTGGAAAGCGACCAGAGGGGCGACCTGTACAGCCTTGCCTGCGTCGTCTACGAGATGCTGGGCGGCAATCCGCCCTTCGACCTGGGCACGGAATACGAAATGATCCGTGCCCATATCGAGGAGCCGCCGACCAGCCTGCGGAAATCCCTGCCTGGGTTGCCAGCCTCGGTCGATGACGCACTGATGCGGGCCTTGTCGAAGGCGCCCACGGACCGGTTCGCGACCATGGATGAATTCGGTCGCGCGCTGGGGCTTCAGGCGGTTGCGGCGCAGTCGACCGATATCCTGCTGACCGAGATCCTGCCGGTCGTTGGCGGCGTAGTGCCCCTTCCGACCGCGGCACCGACAGCGCGGGATGACTCCACTCGCATCGAACCAGCCCGCACCGCTCGGCCGTCCGCCCCGGCACCATCGCCCGCCGCCCCGCACGTACCGCCAGCAGCCGAAATCCGCAGCGACCCCAAGCCACCGAGCC
The DNA here is from genome assembly GCA_947476855.1 of Acetobacteraceae bacterium. Next base: position 13,574 of record CANJSR010000009.1, on the reverse strand, counting down.
GCCTGCCGATGATCGTGCTGGCGAGCGTCGTCGTCGCGATCATGGCGTTCGTCGGATATGAGTTCGTGTGGCCTGCCATAAACCCAGAACCGACCAAGCCGCAGGTCGCGCAGGCGCCCTCCAGCCCACCGGTCACCCCGCCGCGTCCCGCCGTTCCGACCGCGACGGTGACGCCCACCGTCATGCCGGTTACACCCCCTGCTGTCCCGGCACCGGTCCTGACACCACCCGCGGCCCAGCGGCCGCCCGAACCGCCCACCGTGGTCGCCACGGCACAGCCTCTGCCGAACAGCAGCCTGATGATTCCGCGCCCCGACCATACGCCCGCACCCGCCGTGAAGCCGCCCGACGCGATCCCCGTGTCGGCACCGGCCACCGTCCCGACGCCGAAGCCCGCGGAGTCCCCGACCGCGACCTATCGCGGCAAGGTCATCGACAACCGCACGTCGACCATCACCATGCTCCCGACCGGCGCGGCCAATTCCGTGCAGGTGAAGCTGTACGGGATCACCGAACCGGCCAACCTGAACCCGGTCGAGTGGAGCGCCAGCCGCGCGAAGCTCAAGGAGTTCCTCTCGTCCAACGGCGGTGAACTGGCGTGCCAGGAGAAGGCCGCCGGCACTTACCAGTGCTTTGCCAACAACCAGGATGTCGCCCTGTGGATGCTGCGCGCCGGCCTGGCGAACCCGGGCGCGGGCGCACCCGCCGAATACCAGCAGGCCCGGTTCCGCTAGGATCGGCGGAACCGGATCAATCAGAAACAGGAGAAACGAAATGGGAAATGGAGCCCTGAAGGGCATCGCGGTCGTGGTCTCTCTATCGGTCCTCAGCCTCGGCTGCGCCCCCACGCCCGAGAACTGCGCGATGAACCAGACGGCGACGGGCGCCGCGGTCGGAGCACTGGCCGGCGGCGCCCTGGGTGGATTGGGGGCCGCGCTGGGCGGTGCCAACACGGGCACGGGCTTTGCCATCGCCGCCGGCGGTGCTGCGGTCGGTGCCCTGATCGGCGGGGCAATCGGCGCGCAGCAGGACAAGGTCTGCCGGCAGATTGCCTTGAACCAGGCGCTGGAACGGGCGGCCGCGGTCGATGCCGAGTACCGCCGGCAGCAGGCGCAATTGGCCGAACAGCGCCGCCAACAGTCCCGCCAGCAGACAGCCCGTCGGGCGCCGCCGGCCCCGCCGCAGCCGAAGTATGAGACGGTGGAGTGGGTCAACCGTTCCTCGAACACCCGCGGCGCCATCACCCCGACGGGCAACGTCACGGAGCCCGCGGGCGGTGGAATGTGCATGACCTTCGCGGAAACCGAGGTCGTGAACGGCGTCGCCCAGCCGGTCGAGAAGCGCGCCTGCCGCGGTGCCGACGGCCAGTGGAATCCCGTGTAATCCGGGGCATCCGTTTCACACCCAGGTTCGCGCGCGGGCATCCCGTCGAACCCGACGCAGGCCCGTCGCCCGAACCATCCATCGTTCGGCCGGCTGGCAGGCGTGCCTTGATGTCTGCCAGCCTGGCGCGTCGTTGCGCGATGGCACTGCTGTGCCTCGGCCTCTCCTCGGGAACCGCGGCGGCCCTGGTGCGCAGCGGCACGGGTTTCTTCATCACGGCCGACGGGACGATCCTGACCAGCGCGCATGTGGTCAAGGACTGCCGGGAGATCGCGGTCTTCCCCCCACTCGCGGGGCGGGTCATCGCGAGCCTCCGAGCGTCGTCCACCTCCCTCGACATCGCACTGCTGACGCTGCCCGACCTGGGTATCCGTTACGTCGTGCCCAACGGGATCCGAGAGCCAGCGATCGGTACCCGGGCGCAGACGGTGGCCTATGGGATCCTGCGGGAGAACCCCGAACAGCCGATCGGGCTGGCCGGCACCGTCATTGGCCGCGATGAAAACCGGCCGCCCTTGCTGGTGATCGATGCCCAGGTGGACCAGGGCACCAGCGGAGCACCGATGCTGGATGCCGCCGACACGCTCGTGGGGGTGGTCATCGGGCGCTATACGGACACGCCCGAGAAAGGGGTGATGGTCTCCGGCGCGGCGATACAGTCCTTCCTTGCCACGCAGGGGATCCGGCTGCCGGCGCCGCGAGAGGTCGATCAGCCGACGCTCCCCCCCTCCGCCGTTCTGCGGGACACCACATTGCTGGTCCAGTGCGTCCCACGTCGGTAAGAGCCCCCCATTCACCGACCGTTAACCTTTCCCCGGCACAATCGGCACGCTTTTGCCCTGGCGTGCCATGCAACCATCGTCCCCCACCCTGTCGATCGTCGTCCCGGCGTATAACGAGGCCGAGGTCCTGCCCGTCTTCCACGCCCGCGTCTCCCGCGTCATGCGGGCGCTCGGCCAAAGCTGGGAGCTTGTGCTGGTCAACGACGGAAGCCTCGATGCCACGTTCCACATCATGGGCGACCTCCGCCGGCGGGACCCGCATGTCACCATCGTCAACCTGTCCCGCAACTTCGGGAAGGAGATCGCGGTGACCGCCGGCCTCGATCATGCCAGGGGCGAGGCCGTGATCATCATCGACGCCGACCTGCAGGACCCGCCGGAGGTGATCCCCGCACTGGTCGCCGCCTGGCGCACCGGTTTCGACACGGTCTTCGCCCAGCGCCGCCGCCGTGACGGGGAAAGCTGGCTGAAACGGGCCACCGCGCATGGCTTCTACCGGCTGATGCGGAAGGTCGGGCATATCGAGATGCCTCCCGACACGGGCGATTTCCGCCTGATCAGCCGCCGGGTGGTGGAGGCCCTGCGCCAGGTGCGGGAGCATCACCGGTTCATGAAGGGCCTGTTCGCCTGGGTCGGCTTTCCAAGCACCCGGGTCCTGTATGACCGGGCACCCCGCCATGCCGGCCGGACCAAGTGGAACTACTGGAAACTGTGGAACTTCGCGCTGGAGGGTATCACCAGCTTCACCGTCATGCCCCTGAAATGCGCCACCTATCTGGGCCTGTTCATCGGCTTGCTGGCGGCGATCTATCTGTTCCAGTTGCTCCTGCGGACGATGCTGTTCGGCAACCCCGTTGCCGGCTACCCCAGCCTGATGGCCGTGGTCCTGTTCCTGGGCGGCGCCCAGCTCGTGACCCTGGGCGTGATCGGGGAGTATCTGGGGCGCATCTTCAATGAAACCAAGCGACGCCCGCTGTATTTCGTCGAACGTTACCTGCCTGGTGAGGGTGCGGGCGGGGACGGTGAACCGTCGTTGTCCCGCCCCGCCGAACCGGTGTTGGCGACGATGCCGGATTAGGTCCGGGGCTTGGGTGCCTCGGCCGGACCGCCGGCCTTTTTCCATTCGCCGAAGCCGCCCTCGACATGGGCCACCTTTTCCAGCCCCATGTCCTGCGCCGTCTTGGCCGCCAGCGCCGAACGCCAGCCGCCGGCGCAGAAGAAGACGAACTTCTTGTCCTCGGCGAAGACCGGCTTGTGATAGGGGCTTTCCGGGTCGATCCAGAACTCCAGCATCCCGCGCGTGCAGGCAAATGCGCTGGGCATCCGGCCTTCGCGATCCAGTTCCCGTGGGTCGCGCAAATCGACGAACACGACGTCATCCCGCCCATGCAGCGCGATCGCATCGGCGGGGGACAGCGTCTCAACCTGGGCGTTCGCCTCGGCGAGCAGTTGCTTGAAGCCTTTCTTTATGGGCATCGCGTGTTCCTGGACGGGTTGGTTGGACGATCAGGCGCCGGTAAGCCGAGCCTTGATGTCTTCGATCTGAAGCCAGTTGTCGACGGTGATGGTGACCTGGCCGGCGCCGTCGGGGTTGACCAGCAACCGCACCCGCATGCCGGTCACGTCGGACATCTCGGTTTCAAAGGCGCGCAGGTTGGCGTCCTTCTCGACCTTCTTCCGGGCTGGCTTGGGCATGGTGTCGCGGACGATCAACTGCTCGGTCTGCCGGACGGACAGGCCGCGTTTGATGATCTTTGGCATGATCGCCGCCGGGTCCGGGTGCTTCAGCATGGACCGGGCGTGGGCGTAGGTCAGCTTGCCCTCCCGCACATTGACCTGCACTTCCTGCGGCAGGTTCAGCAGGCGCAGCATGTTGCTGATGTGGGAGCGCGACTTGCTGATCGCGTGGCCCATCGCCTCATGCGTGAAGTTGAAATCCTCGATCAGGCGGCGCAGGCCCTCGGCTTCCTCGATCGGGTTCAGGTCCTGGCGTTGCAGGTTCTCGACCAGCGCCGCGGCGGCGACGTCACTGTCGGACAGGCTGCGCACGAAGACGGGAACCTCGTGCAGGCCGGCCAGGCCCGAGGCGCGCCAGCGACGTTCGCCGGCGATGATCTGGTAGCGTCCGGCATCAGTCGGGTGGGGACGGACCAGGATCGGCTGAAGGATCCCCTGCACCTTGATCGAGTCCGCCAGCTCCGCCAGCTCCGCTTCCGGCATGTCGGTGCGCGGCTGGAAGGGATTCGGCTCAAGCAGGTCAATGCCGATTTCACGCACCGCCGGCGGAGCACTGTTCTCGGCCGGAGTCATCTCTCCCATCAGCGCCGCGAGCCCTTTGCCAAGGCGCGGGCTTTTGGGGGGGGTGGTCGTGGTGCTCATGGCTTCATGCTCGCTGTCTTGTGCCACCGCGTTGTTCACGTGTCAGAAACTCCTTCGCAAGCTGTACATAGGCCTGCGCCCCGGCCGATCGCAGATCATACGCCAACACCGGCTTGCCGTGACTGGGCGCTTCCGACACCCGTACGTTGCGTGGGATGGCAGTATTGTAAACCCAATCGCCAAAAAAATCCCGCACATCCCGCATCACCTGCTGCGACATATTGTTCCGGCCGTCGAACATGGTCAGCAGGATGCCCTGGAGATGCAGGGCCGGGTTGAACCGAGTGCGCACGGCCTCGATCGTCTGCACCAGGGCGCTGATTCCTTCCAGAGCGAAAAACTCACATTGAAGCGGTACCAGGACGGCGTCCGCCGCGGTCAGCACGTTCAGCGTCAGCAGCCCCAGGCTGGGCGGGCAATCGATGAACACATACCGAAAATTCCCCGCCACCCTGATCGGTGCCAGCGCTCGGCGCAGCTTGAACTCCCGCCGGTTGGCAACCGTGAGTTCGGGTTCGGCGCCCGCCAGCGCGATGGTGGCGGGGATGATGAACAGGCGCGGGATGGCGGTGGGCAGGGGGGCCGGCATCTCCGATGGTTCGGACGCCAGAAGCTGGTAGCTGTTGGCCTGCCGGTTCGCCCGGTCGATCCCGAGGCCGGTGGAGGCATTGCCCTGCGGGTCGAAGTCGATGACGAGCACATCTTCGCCCAGCGCCGCGAGGGCGGTCGCGAGGTTGACCGCGGTCGTGGTCTTGCCGACCCCGCCCTTCTGGTTCGCGACGGCAAAAATCTGCGGCGGCTTGCTGGTCACGATGATCCGGTCGCGGTGTGGGAAACGGCCGAGTCGGAACGGCCGTCGGCCGTAAGGTAATGGGTGCGGCACTCTGTTGCCAGGGCGGCGTTGTACGGGGGTTCAGGGGGCGGGTTCCACGCAGCCCCCTCTCCTGAGGCGCGATCACCCCCGAACCGCGTTTACCCCAGCGCCGCCGCCGCGCCGGCCATCGCCCGCCCCACGGCCTCGGGTCCCCGCGCCATCCCCTCCAACGGGATACACCGCAGGTCGCGCAGGCCGATCGTGCCCAGCACCGCCCGCAGATAGGGCGTCAGGAAGTCCGGCTGCACGGGCACGCCCTCCGGCGCCGCGTCCGTGAACCACCCGCCCGAGGCCATCACCACGAACACCGGCCGATCCGCCAGCAGCCCCACCTTCCCCGCCGGCGTGGAACGGAACGTCCGCTCGATCCGCACGATCTGGTCCAGCCAAGCCTTCAGCACCGCCGGCACGGTGTAGTTGTGCATCGGCGTGGCGATCACCACCGTGTCCGCGGCCTCAAGCTCCTGGATCAGCGCCTCCGACACCGCCAGCGCGGGGGATGCGCCGTCGCGGGCCAGGATCGCGGCGCTGAACGCGGCATCGACCAGCGGCGGCGGGACGGCCGCCAGATCCCGCGCGATCACCCGTGCGCCAGGGGAGCGGCCCACCAAGGCGGCGACCAGGCGGTCCGAGGCGATGCGGCTATGGGCGGCGGCGCCACGTGGACTGGCAGAGACATACAGAATGGTCTTCATCGATCAGTCCAATCAGCTCGGGTCTCGCCGAATCGGCGCGCCATCCAGGAAACGCGACCCAAGGCCTATGCAACAGGGCCAGAAACGGGCAAGTCCGCTGGTCCATGACCCTTTCGATCAAACTGGACCCGGCCGATCCGGGGCCGTTGTATCTCCAGATCGCGCAACGCCTGCGCGACGCCGTCGCAGGCGGAACCCTCAAGGCCGGAACGCGCCTGCCCTCCGCCCGCGCCCTCGCCAGCCAACTCGCCGTTGCACGCGGCACCATCGACGCCGCCTATGCCGTCCTCGCCGGAGAAGGCGCCATCCACACCAGGCGCGGCTCGGGCGGCACCATCATCTCCACCCATTTCACCGCCCGCGTCGCCCAGCCCGTCCAGCCCAACATGTTCTTTGCCCGCCAGGCCGAACCTGTGGAGACCCGGTTGCCCTTCCGCATGGGCCTGCCCGCCCTCGACGCCTTCCCCCGCAAGACCTGGGCCGCCCTGACCACCCGCGCCGTTCGCGCCATCGGGACCGAGGCGATGGTCTACCCCGACCCCGCCGGCCACGCCGCGCTGCGGGCCGCCATCGCGAGCTACCTCAGCCTCGCGCGCGGCATCCACAGCACGCCCGACCAGATCATCATCACCGCCGGCTTCCAGGGCGCGCTCGCGCTGACCAGGCAGGTCCTGCTGCGTCCCGGCGATGCCGTCTGGACCGAGGACCCGGGCTATCCCATCGCCCGCCAGGCCCTGGAAGCGAGCGGCGCCCGCCTCGTGCCCCTGCGCGTCGACCGGGACGGGATGCGCGTCGCCTCCGGCCGCACCGCCGCCCCCCGCGCCCGCCTCGCCCTCCTCACCCCCGCCCACCAAAGTCCGCTCGGCGTTACCCTCTCCCTCCCACGCCGGCTCGACCTGCTCGCCTGGGCGACCGAGGCCGGGGCCTGGGTGCTGGAAGACGACTATGACGGAGAGTTCCACTACACCGGCAAGCCCCTGCCCGCGCTGAAAAGCCTCGACCGCACCGGGCGGGTTCTCTACTGCGGCAGCTTCAGCAAGACGCTGTATCCCGGCCTGCGCCTGGGCTACCTGGTCGTCCCCGATGAGCTGAACGGCGCCTTCCTGCGTGCCAGCCGCCTGCTGGCCGGGGGACCGCCCCTGCTGGAACAGCGCGTCGTCGCCGGGTTCATGGAACAGGGCCATTTCGCCCGCCATTTGCGCCGGATGCGTGGCCTCTACGCATCCCGCCGCGACGCCCTGGCCCGCGCGCTCCGCGATGCCCTGGGTGACCGCTTCAGCATTGAACCAGAACCAGGCGGCCTGCATCTGCTGGCCCGCCTGCCGGACACCGAGGACGACACGATGCTCGCCCGCCACGCCAACGCCGCCGGCCTGCCGGTGACCGCCCTGTCCAGCCTGGCCGCCGCGCATGATTGCGGCCGCGGCCTGCTGCTGGGCTTCACCAACATCCCGGCCGAGGACGCGGCCACGCTCTCCCGCCAGCTCGCCGCCGCGCTGGGCATCCAGGCCTGACCCCCGGCGCCTCGCGCAAAGCCAGGACCACCGCGCGGTTGCGCGTTGGCGGATCATCCCGCACGATACGGCCAGATACCCCGAGGGGTTGGCGCCCTGCCGGCCCGCAACCAAGAGGATTCCAGGATGTCAGCCGCACTCCAACTCCACACCGGCATGTCCCAGGCCGAGTGGCAGGCCCGCTGCGACCTCGCCGCCGTCTACCACATCATCAATCACCTCGGCTGGACCGACCTGATCAACACCCACATGTCGGCCCGCATCCCCGGGGAGCCGAACCACTTCCTGATCAACAACTACGGCGAGATGTTCGACGAGATCACCGCGTCCTCGCTGGTCAAGATGGACATGGACGGCAACGTCCTGAGCCCGGGCGGCAAGTTCAACAACGCCGGCTTCACCATCCATAGCGGCGTCTACAAGGCGCGGTCCGACGCCAACTGCGTGCTGCACACGCATACCCGCGCCGGCGCCGGCGTGTCGCTGATGAAGCACGGCCTGCGCCCGATCAGCCAGGACCACCTGCATGTGCTGGACGACGTCGTCTACCACGAGTACGGCGTGCCCGCGACGCAGGAGGAGTGCGACGCCCTCGCCGTCAGCCTGAAGGACGGCGGCAGCTGCGTGGTCCTGATGAACCACGGCCTGCTGACCCTGGGCCACACGATCCATGGCGCCGTGATGCGGCTCTATATGCTGGAACGCGCCTGCGAGCTGGAACTGATCTCCCGCCAGCTCGGTGAGGACCCGGTGATCGTCGACGAATACGTCCAGGGCAAGGCGAAGGAGCGGATGCGCAAGCACCGCGCGACCGACACCTACGGCCTGGCCGAGTTCAAGGGCCTGGAGCGCACCGCCGAACGCAAGGGCTTCGACTGGCGCCGCTGAGCCGCGACAGGGACGGCGGAGCCCCGCCGTCCCATCACGGATCACGGTTGCCTTGAGCGTCAGCGATTGGGTATGATGGAACATAATATGAACATCAAACCATCCGCGATGGCCGAAGACAAGCTGGATCAGAAAATTCACACGGTCGTACCCCATGTCCGGTGAGCCAACGCCCCCTCTCCCCTTGCGGGCTTGGGCCGCGAAGCGAACCAAGGCCGGGGTGAGGGGGCTTCGCGGCACGGACCGAGGGATTGCAACCGCCACCCCGATCCTCTTCCACAAGGGGCGAGGGCGGCGGGTTTGCATTTTCCGTACGGTCCTACCCCATGTCCGGTGAGAAATCCGGCCGGCCGCGCCGTCCCAAATCCGCCGCCGACCCGTCCAACGACCTCCGTGACGTCCTCCCTGTATCTCCGTGCTGAAAACGCGCGCGCCGCCGCGCCCCGGCCCATCGCATTTTTCCCAACACCACGACCCCATGCCCGGTGAGGATCGCCCCACCCCCAGCCCGCGGGAACAACCAGAATGACCCTCCAGATCACCCCGGTTCACCCCGACTTCGTGGCCGAGGCCGCCGGCATCGATCTCTCCCACCCGACCGACCCCGCCACCATCGACGCCATCTGGCAGGCCATCGACCGCTATGCCGTCCTCGTCTTCCACGGCCAACGCCTGACCGACGCCCAACTGCGTGACTTCGCCGCCCGCTTCGGCCCCCTCGAAATCGGACGCGCCGCCGCTCGGCCTGGCCGCCGGCGCCTCGCCATCCCGCAGATCGGCGATATCTCCAACCTGAATGAGGACCACCAGGTCCGCGACCTGCACGACCGCCGCCGGCTCGACAGCCTGGGCAACCGGCTGTGGCACACCGATGCCTCCTACATGCCCGTCCCCGTCGTGCTGGGGATGCTGCACGCGGTGACCGTCCCGCCGCCCTCCCCCTTCGGCAACGGCGAAACCGAGTTCGCCGACATGCGCGCCGCCTATGACGCCCTGCCGGACGCGACCAAGGCCGCCATCGACCCCCTGGTCATCCAGCACGACGTCTTCTGGTCCCGCGGCCAGATCGGCTTCACCGAATTCCCGGCCGGCGAGCGCGAGCAATACCCGCCCTCTCCACAACGCCTGGTGCGGACCCATCCGGGTTCAAAGCGGAAAACGCTGTACCTCTCCGCCCATGCCTCCCACGTGGAAGGCTGGCCGGTCGCGGACGGCAGGCTTTTGCTGTTCGACCTGAACACCCACGCGACGCAGCCGGCCTTCGTTCACAGCCATACCTGGCGGGTCGGCGACGTGGTGATCTGGGACAACCGCTGCACCATGCATCGCGGCCGCCCGCATGACGAAGGCCAGGCCCGCGACCTGCGGCGAGCCACCACGCTCGATACCGGCTCGACGCTGGAGGAAGCGGCGTAACCGCCCCTGGTCAGCTACCCGGAATGGCGGCCGAGGCCGGCGCGGGTTCCACCATCGTCGGGCCGCCACGCTCGATCCGGAACAGCGCCAGGCCACGCCGCACCTTGCCGTCGGGCATCAGCACCATCCACCCATCCGCGCCGGCGAACCCGGCCTGCTGGGTCAGGGCCGATATCGAATACCCGCCCTGCCCGGCCAGCACACGCGCGATCGAGGCGGCGTCAAAGGCCAGATCCGCCAGCGGCGAGGCTGGCGTGCCGTACTTGGCGGAAAACAATTCCTCGAACGGGGCGCGGGCGGCGTTGTCGGGCGCGGCGAACCAGGCGCCCTGCATCGCGCCGGACCCGCTGGACGACGCGGACCACGAGGCCGGCCCCATGATCTGCACGCCGGGCGGGTCGATGTCGTAATAGGGCAGCACCGCCGCGATCAGTTGCAGATTGTCCCGCACATCGGCCAGCAGCAACGCATTGAACGGCGCCGGCGGAATCCGGCTCCGCCCCAGCTCCGCCGCTCTGCGGCGACCCTCCGGCGTGCCCTCGGCCCGCGCGGCCTTGATCTGCGCGTCGATCGGGCCGCGCCGGCTGCCATAGCCCGAAACCTCCCGCGCCGCGGTGTTGATCGAGCCGGTGGCGGAGCCGTGATAGCGGATCGTCGGCGTGTTCAGCCCGGCGCTCGCGCAGGCCTCCGTCAGCGCATCGCCCATGGAGCGGCCGAAATCCGTCTCGGGCAGCAAAGCGGCGAATTCGGTCTTGCCCTGGGCCTGGGCGGCGGCAACCATCCGGCGCACCTGCTGGGCCGGGGTAATGCCCAGCGCCCAGACGCCGGGCTGGGAGAGGGAACTGGCGTTGGTGAAGGCAAGCACCGGGACGCCGGCCTGGGTCGCGGCGGGGGCGACGGCGGCGGTTTCGGCCGAGGTCAGGGGGCCGAGGATCATGCCCGCGCCCTCGGCGATGGCGGACTGTGCGGCGGCGGCGGCCCCCTCGGCGGTGCCGCCCGTGTCCTTCACGGTCAGGGTCGGGGCACCACCGGCGGGCAGGGCAAGCTGGGCGGCCTGGAGCATCGGCTGGCCGACATTGGCCATCGGGCCGGACAGCGGCAGCAGGATGGCGACGCGCGACGCGCTCCGGGCCGCGGTCGATACCTGGGGCATGGCGGTGCTCGGCACCAGGCTCTGTGATTGGCCGACCCGCCCATATGGGCCAGACTGCGGCCCCGCGCACCCAGCCAAGGCCAGGGTGCCCAGAAGGAACCCGAATGTCCGACGCAACATCGCCCGACCCTCCATTTACTGACTCCCCGCGAGATGGCCAGGACGGTTCTAACGCCCCGTTCCCGGGACTTGTGCTGGTTTCCACGCCAATCGGCAACCTTGGCGATGTTTCAACCCGTGCCGCCGAGGCGCTGCGGGCGGCGGACCTGATCCTGTGCGAGGACACCAGGCACTCTGGCCGGCTGCTGGCACAGGTCGATGCGCGGGCGCGGACCCAACCCTTGCATGAGCACAACGAGGACGGACGGATCGAGCCGGTCCTCGCCCTGCTGCGGCAGGGTCGCCGGGTGGCGCTGGTCTCGGACGCGGGCACGCCTCTGGTCTCCGACCCCGGCTACCGGCTGGTGCGGGCGGTGATCGAGGCGGGCCTGCCGGTCACGGCGATCCCTGGGCCGAACGCGGCGGTGACGGCGCTGGTGCTGTCGGGCCTGCCGCCGCAGCCGTTCCTGTTCCTGGGCTTCCCTCCGCCCCGCGCCGCAGCCAGGCGGGCGGCGTTCGGGACGCTGCGGGCGGCGGAGCGGGCTGGGCTGGCGGCGACGCTGATCTGGCACGAGGCCCCGCACCGGCTGGCCGAGGCGCTGGACGACATACTGGCCGCCTTCGGTGACCGCCACGCGGCCGTGGCCCGGGAACTGACCAAGCATTTCGAGGAGGTGCGGCGCGGGTCCCTGTCCGTCCTGGCGGCGCACTACGCGACCCACGCCCCGCGCGGGGAGATCACGGTCCTGGTCGGCCCGCCCGAAGAGGACGACCCCGAGGACATGGACGGCCGGCTGCGCGCCGCGCTGCTGACCCAGAGCGTCAAGGACGCCGCCGCCCTGGTCGCCGCCGCGACCGGCCTGCCGCGCAAGCTGGTCTATGGACGGGCGCTGGAACTGGCGCGGGAGGGGTCGTCCGACTGACATCGGCGGGGCGGTTTCGTCGTGGTGGCGAGGGCGCGTCGCCCCACCTCCTTCGTCGTGGCGGGCGAAGGCCCGCCATCCACGTCTTGCCGGTCCCTCCGGGTCAGGCGAAGGGCCGGCCCGAGGACAGCTTCGGGACCACTACCCACAATTTGCGGTGTTGACGATGGTAAGTCGTGGATGGCGGGCCTTCGCCCGCCACGACGGGGGAGATGGGCAACGCGCCCGGGCCTAGGCTGTCTCCGCCAGCCGGGCCAAGCCGACGAAGGCCGGGAATTTATGGGTCACCACGGCGGTCGGGATGGCGGCCAGATAGGGGCGGAGGCGGCCCTTGGCCTCGAATTTCTCCCGGAAGGCCGAGGTCGCCAGGAAACCGGTGAACCGCGGGGCGATGCCACCGGCGATGAACACCCCGCCGGTGGCGCCCAGGGTCAGGGCCACGTTGCCGGCGACGCCACCGAGGAACCCGCAGAAGGCTTCCAGCGTTGCGACGCTCGCCTCGCAGTCGCCAGCCAAGGCGCGGGCGACGATCTCGGGGCCGGTGCGTTCGCGGATCACCAGCCCGTCCACCGTGCCGATCGCGTGATACAGATCCAGCAGCCCGGCGCCGGACAGCACCCGCTCCACCGAGACATGGCCCAAGCGGTCGCGCAGGACGCGGATGATCGACTCCTCCCGCCGGTCGGAGGCCGCGAGGGTGGCGTGTCCGCCCTCGGTGATCAGCGCGACGTCGCCCGCGGGACCGCGTGCCAGGGCGGCGAGGCCGAAGCCGGTGCCAGGCCCCATCACCGCCATGGTGCCCAGGAACGGCGGCGGGGCGGAGCCGAGCGGAAACAGATCGGCCGGCCCGAGATCCGGCAACGCCCAGGCCTGCGCTGCGAAGTCGTTGATGACGCGGCAGGAGTCCAGCCCGAAGGCGGCGGCGAACCGGGCCTCGTCAACGGTCCAGGCGGCGTTGGTCATGGTGACGCGGCCATCCACCACCGGCCCCGCGGCCGCGAGGATCGCGGACCGGGCCGTCCGCCCGGCCAGGAACAGGCGCGCGGCCTCGATGGGGGAGGCATGGTCGGCAACCGGATAGACCGCGGCCTCGCCCAGCATGCCATCGGTCAGCAGGGCAAACCTGGCGTTGGTGGCGCCGATATCAGCGAGGATGGTGGGGTTGGGTGCCATCGGGATGGTCCGGGGTCGCGCCTAACGACAGCCGCCAGATGGACCGCCCGCGGCCGGAATCTCTCCGGGGCGGTCCAGCCGCATGTCAGGCCGTCGCCTTCAGGGTATTGGCCACCGCGAACGGGGCTTCGGTCTTCGACCGAATCTCGTCCAGCGTCACCTCGGGCGCGAGTTCCAGCAGGCGCATGCCGTCCTGGCCCTTGGCCGTCACCTCGAACACGCCGAGGTCGGTGATGATCATGTCCACCACGCCCGCGCCGGTCAGCGGCAGGTTGCAGCGGGTCAGCAGCTTGGG